>JAFRPB010000177.1 GCA_017429345.1 Clostridia bacterium
CATCTCACATTTCACATCTCACATTTCACATTTCACATTTCACTTCTCACATCTCACATTTCACATTTCACATCTCACATCTCACATTTCACTTCTCACATAAAAAAATCGGCGCGATCGCTCGCGCCGGTTTTTTATAAAAAGACTTATTTATCAAGGTTTCTCGTGCAGACCGTGACGTTTTTGAAGACGTCCTCGAAGCGGTTGAGGGCTTCGTCGATGACTTCGTCGGTATCCGCAAGCGAGGTGTAAAGACGGCTGCCGGCGAGGGTGACGATGCCGTGCGCCATATACGCCGCCCCCATCTCTTCCATCGCGACCTTGCGGCGCAGCATCTCGGGCTTCGCCTTGAGCAGCGGGATCACCGAGCCGAGAACGTTCATCGAGCTGAAATCGAAGCTCATCGCGCCGGTGCACTCGAGGTGGACGATCGAGCCCTGGTTATAGACCACGAACGGAAGCGCGTATTTGTCGACGAGACCCTGCAGGCCCGCGGTGAGTCTGTCGCCCGCCTGACCGGCCTTGACGCACGCGTCGGTCTTCTCGATCTCCTGGATCGCGCAGTAGCCGGCGTAGGAGGAAAGCGGGTTCGCGGCGAGGGTTCCGCCGACGTAGGCGCGTTTCATCATCGTGCCGACGCCCGCAGCCATGCCGCTGACGAATTCCTTCTTGCCGCCGACGCCGCCCGCCGCCGGGTAGCCGCCCGCGACGACCTTACCGAAGATGGTGAGATCCGGCACGACGTCGAAATACCCCTGAGCTCCGCCGAGGCCTACGCGGAAACCGGTGACGACCTCGTCGAAGATGAACAGGCAACCGTACTTATTGCAAAGACGGCGTACGCCCTTATTGTAATCGAAATCGATCGGACGGGTGCCGCTCTCGGGGCCGACCGGCTCGACGATGACAGCCGCCGTGCCGCCGCGCATACGGTTGCGCTTGAGCATTTTCTCGAGCATGTCGAGATCGTTCGGACGGACTTCGTCTGTCGTGCTGTAGCAGGAATGCGGAATGCCGTGAGACTCAAGGAACTGTCTTGACCCCGGGATCTTCAGACCGTAGACCATCTGATCGCTCCAGCCGTGATACGCGCCGCCGACCTTGATGATCCTCTTTGCCTTCGTCGCGTTGCGCGCGACACGGATCGCAGCCATAACGGCCTCGGTGCCCGAGCCGAGCATGCGGAACATCTCAACGTTGGGCATATGCTTGTTGATCTCTTTCGCGAGAAGAAGCTCGCCCTCGTGGAAAAGACCGGTGACGGGGCCGCAGGTGTTGAGCAGCTTGATCACCTTATCGCGCACGGGCTTGTAGTTGCTGCCGAGGATCGTGGGGCCGCCCGCCTGCAGAAAGTCGATGTATTCGTTGCCGTCTCTGTCGTAAAGATAAGCGCCGTCCGCCTTCTCTATGCAGATCGGGAACGGGAAATTGAACGCAAGGTTATGCTGTACGCCGCCGGGGATATACTGCTTCGCCTCGGTGGTGATCTCCTTGGACTTCGCGCATTTGGTGTCGAAATGCTCGAGCACTCTCTTGAGCTCGTCGTCGGAAATGCTGTAGATGGGCTGACTCGTCAGGTTCGCAAGTTTTTTGTAGATCGTCCCCGCGTCCTGCCAGTTGCTGATTGCGTAGCCGTTGCTCATGTTTATCCTCCTGAAAATATAATTCAATAGGGTAAAATACCCGTATGTTACATTTATTATACTACAGAGAAACCGAATTGTAAAGGACTTATTTGATCGGATGTGTATAATATTAACACGTGACGATTATTTTTGCCGTCTGATCAGAATCCCGGCGTCTGATAGATGAACATTACCGCGGTGGACATGTTCTCGGGCGCATCGGAGAAAATCGTATAGCTTCTGCCGAGCTCGAGGAAGGTCTTCAGGCGGGGCAGCAGCCTTGCCGCCAACGCCGCGGTCACGTCCGCGACTCCGAAGAGCGCCGCCGCGTCTTCAGCGTCGAAGCCCTTCATCAGGTTCGAGATGCGGTCGATGTTTTCCTTTGTCGCGAACTGCGAGAGCGCGTCGATCAGCTCTTTGTTTTCGGAGATCTTATCGATGATCCCCGAAAGCTTCGTCACCGTCTCAGGCAGTTTGTCGACGCAGGACTTGATCTCGGGCTCCTCCATTTTCGCCGTCAGTCCCTGAAACGCGGGCAGAAGCGCGTTCAGATCCTCCATCAGCTTCTGTATACTGCCGTCGGAAAGGCTCGCGGAGAATTTCTCAAGCGCGGGCAGGGCGGCGTTCGCGTTTTGCATCATCCCGCTCAGATCGGAGAAAAGCGCGGTGAACAGCGGGTTGGAGATCAGCTCCGAATATTTCGACAGGTCGGAATTGCCGACGTTGTCGAGCAGCGCCCTGACCGACGGATCGGTCAGCACGGAAGCGACGGAGGAAAGATCGACGCCTTCAAGATCCGTGATGAGCGAAGAGACCGCCTTCGCGTTTTCCGGGGTGACAAATTCAGACAGAGCCGCAAGAAGCTGTTTGTTTTCGCTGTAAAGTCCCGCGGCTTCTTTTACCGTATCGATCAGAGATGTAATATTGTCGCTGCTGCCGGTGAGAATTTCAAGAATTTTGCCCACGTTCATGTCATAGATCGAGTCGATCGTTTCGGTGAGCTGCTTCAGAGTTTTTTCAAGCTCTTCCATATCCTCGGTGATCACGTTTCCGTAGCCGAGGGCGGAGAGCGGCAGCACCGCGAAATACATATTGCCGATGCTGCAGTTCGTTACATGAGCGCTGACGGTGAAACCGTCGGGGAAGGTAAAACCGTATAGATCCGAAACGTTCAGCTCGTTCAGACCGAGACTGTCGCGCATCCCGGGCACGCTGACGAAAAGCGCGCCCTGCTTCGCGCCGTCCGAGAGCACGCGCCCGCCTTCGACGGAAACGTCCGAGAAATTCGCGTCGGAATAAAGCGCGCCGCCGATCACGATGAACGGGCAGCAGACCGTCTCTTTTACGCCGTCGATTTCAACGACGCTGCTGACGTTGTTTTTCAGCGCGATATCGATCGTCAGGTCGCCTTCTTTGCCGGGCAGCTCCTCGGGAGAGATCTCGCGGCCGTCGAGTCTGTAGGTCAGAGACACGTCGACCGGAAGCTGCTTATCGCTGTAGCCGCGGTAATACAGATCCGTCGAGGACATATGCCAGACGAGGTTTTCGCCGTCACGTTCTGGAGTTTCAAGCCCCTTGACATTGACGATCGACGAGGAATCGCTTTTATCCTCGACCCTGACGCAGGCCTTGTCCGTATGAATCCAGTCGGATACCACGATCGAGGCGGGTTTGCCCGTCTTGTCGAGATTGACGTAGACCGTTTCGGATTTTTTGACAGAGCCGGGCGCTTCGGTATATTTTATCTGCGGCGCCTCGGTTTCCTCGGGCGCGGCCGTGACGCCTTCCGGATCGGTCCGTTCGGTTTTTCCGCAGGAGGAAAACACGCCGAGCGCGAGCGCCGAAGCAAGCAAGACGCAGACGAGCCGGACTGTGAGACGTTTATTCATTGAGAAGATCTCCTTTCGTGATATCCGGTGTTTTTTTCTTTTTCTTTCCCGTCGGCCAGCCGAGGGAAGTTTTTGAGATCGCTTTTTCACACATAAGAAGCACGGGCGTCAGGAAGCATATGATCACAACGCCGCTGACAAGCGCGCCGCGGGCAAGCAGGGCGCAGATGCTTTTGACGATATCCATATCGCTGATCATCCACACACCGAATGTGGCGGCGAAGAACACCAGCGAACTCTGCAGAATCGACTGACACGCGCCGTCGGCTGCGGATTGCATCGCGGCGGCTCTGTCCTGCGTTTTCGTCAATTCTTCTTTGAATCGCGAAGAGAGCAGAATCGCGTAGTCCACCGTCGCGCCGAGCTGGACGCAGCCGATGATTGTGGGAGCGACGAAAATCAACTCCGTACCCATGGCAAACGAGAAGGATTCGTTAATCATGATAGCAAGCTCAATTGCGGCGACAAGAATGAACGGAATTGACAGAGACTTGAATATGATCGCGATCAATATGAAAATCGCAGCGATTGAAATGATATTCGTTACTCTGAAGTCGCGGGAGGTAACCTCGATCAAATCCTTCGTCAGCACGCCCTCTCCTGTAAGATAGGCGTTCCGGTCGTATTTCAGCACGATTTCCTTCAGTTCGTTGATCTGCGCGTTCTCTTCGTCGGATGAGGATTCGTAATTCGTGTTCGCGATCAGGATCTGATACCCGTCCTTCACCGCGAAATTCTTGATCGCGTCCGGCAGGATCGAGATCGGCACAAGCCCGCCGACAAAGGAGCCGACGCCGACCACGTTCGTGATTCCGTCGACGTTTTCAATCTCTTCGGTCATATCCGCCATATCCGCTGCGGACATATCGTCCCGAACGATGATAAAGTGCGTCGTCGCCATGTTGAATTCGGTCTTCATTTTGTTCAGCGCCACAACCGCGTCGCTGTCCGCAGGCATCGCCTTGACCATGTTGTAATACAGCGTCACGTTATGCGACATATAGAACGCGGGGATGAACAGCAACACGAAGAACAGAGTCAGGATTTTTTTGTGCTTGATAAGCATACGGTTCAGCCCGCTGAATTTCGGCTTGAGATCCCGGTGCGAGGTTCTTGAAATCAGATTGTCGAAGATCAGAATGAACGAAGGCAACACCGTAACGACGGTCAGAATGCCGAATACGACGCCTTTCGTCATCACAAGCCCGATATCAAGACCGAGCGTGAAGGACATGAAGCAAAGCGCGAGAAAACCGAACGCCGTTGTCAGCGACGAACCGGAGATCGACAGAAACGTGCCGCCGATCGCTTTCGCCATCGCCTCGGTTTTATCCGCGCATTTCTTTTTCTCCTCCGCGAAACGGTCGATCAGAAAGACCGAGTAATCCATTGTGATGCCCAGTTGCAGGATCGCCGCGATACTCTCGGTGATATAGGAGATGCTGCCGAAGGAGAAGTTCGTGCCCATGTTGTAAAGCACGGCGTAGCCGAGCGATACCAGCACGATAACCGGCAGGGAATAGGATTCCATTGTAAAAAACAGCACGGCAAGCGCGAACGCGACGGCGATCACGGAATAGATCGGCGCTTCGCTTTCAACGAGATCCTTGATATCCACGCCGATGACCGAAAGGCCGCTGATAAAGCAGTTCTTCGTCATCACTTTCCGGATCTGGCCGATCGCTTTCATCGTCGTTTCCGAAGCGCCTTCCTCACGGAAACGCACGATCATCAGCGTATCCGAGCCGTCGGCGGAATACAGCGATTCCCGAAGCACGTCCGGCAGGATCTGCGTCGGAATCGACGTATCGACGACCGAGCCGACCCACAGGACCTTTTCAACGCCTTCGATCGCGGAGATATCGTTTTCCATCTTTTTCGTCTCGTAAGGCTCAAAGTCCTCGACCGTGATGATCGCGATCGCCGCGTCGTTAAATGTTTTGTCGAGGATCTGTTCTCCCTGCACGGAGTTCAGATTCTTCGGCAGATACGTCAGTATATCGTAGTTGATCCGCGTCGTGACAAAACCGATGATCGCGGGGATCAGCAGAAGACTCGCGATCAACAGTATGGTTTTCGGGTGACGGGCGATAAAGCCGGATAATCTGCCGATCATATTTTTGCCTCCTCCGGTGTTTTATCGAGCGAACCCAGCAGAGGGATCGAAACGCCCCTCAGACAGAGCCTGCCTTTGATCTCCTCGCCGCTTACGGTGAATTCACCGGCGCAGGGACGCGTCCCGGTGATGAACCGGAGATCTCCGCCGAATTCCACGGCGTCCCCCCTTTTTTCAGCCGCAAGCTCGCTCTGAATGCCGAACAGAGAGAAAACAAGCCTCGCGTCCTCTCCTGCGTCCCGGATCGTCAGCACGCCGTAACGGATTCCGAGCGGCGAATGCAGCGTGATCCGATAAGTATCATTCATAATTTCCGCCTCCGTAACGAATTATACGCCGGCATGCTGAGAAATAAAATATACAGTTGCCGCGGAGTGTAAAAAACCATACACTCGGTGGAAAGTGTCGCAAATCGGACCTCTTTGAGAAATAATGATGTTGTATATCTTGCCAAAATCCGTCTGATAATATATAATGGATACGTCTGAGGTGAGAGAATGAAACAGCAGGAGCTTTCTTATAATACGAAAACGGCGCTCGCTGCGGCGCTGCGGGAGCGGCTCAGACGGGAACCGCTGGGCAAAATCTCGGTCAAGGAGCTTTCCGAGGACTGCGAGATCAACCGGCAGACCTTTTATTATCATTTCGCGGATATCTACGAGCTTCTTTTCTGGATGTTCAGCGAGGATATGAAGTCTCTGACCGAACAGCAGACCAATGTGCTCATCTGGCAGGACGGTTTCCTTCTCGTATTCAAATATCTGAACAGAAATAAAGACGTTGTGCTGAATGTCTATCGGTCCGTCGGGCATGAGATGTTCCGTGATCTGATCTACGATAATGTATATATGATCCTGCGAGATACGATCGAGCATGATTTTCGCAATATTGCTCTGCCCGACGGGTCGGTCGACTTTTATACATCATATTGCATTATAGCTCTTACCGGGCTTGTCGAAAACTGGCTGACCGGACGTCTGCGGTATACGCCAGAGGAGATCATCCGCATGACGGAGAGCATCATCACCGCGCAGATCGAGGGCGCAAAGGCGATTTGGGGCGTAAAACCGGACTGGTCGGAGTAAAAAGGAGAAACGGAACATGTTTCGTGAAATGAGAAGAGACAGACAGAAGCTTGGGGCGGAGGAATGCGAGAGGATCCTGAAGACTGCGAAGCGCGGAGTGCTCTCGCTGCTCGGCGACGGGGGGTATCCCTACGGCGTGCCGATGGATTTTGTTTATGAAAACGGGAAAATATATTTTCATTCGGCTGTTGAGGGGCATAAGGTCGACGCGTTGAAAAGATGTGATAGAGTTTCATTCTGCGTGGTGAACGAAGGTGAAAAAGAGCCCGGCGAATGGTGGTACCGATTCTCGAGCGTGATCGTATTCGGCAGGATCGGGATCGTCGCGGATGAACAGGCAAGGATCGCTGCACTGCGTATGCTGGGGCTGAAGTTTTATCCGACGGAGGAAGAAGTCGACGCAGAAATCAAAAAAGACGCCGCAAGGGCGCTGATCCTCGAAATTGACATCGAGCACATGAGCGGAAAGACCGTCAGAGAGAAATAATAAAAGAGGCCGGGCAGTCCCGACCTCTTTCTGTTTGGAATGCGATGATTATTCTGCTGCTTCTTCTTTTGCGGTTTCATTGATGCGTTTGATCTCAAACCTCGAGAGCATATAAAGCGCGAAGAAGCCGAGTGCGGCGCACAGGATGCTGACGATCCACATCACGGCGCTCAGATCGCTGTAGGAGACGGACGCCGCGGCGTCTGCGCCTTTGTCGGCGGGATCGAACAGCAGCGCGGGGATCGAGCCCAGCAGGAAGCCGAAGATCGTCAGATACGTCGGCGTTGGGTAGTTGTTCATCGCGGGCTCGAGGATCTTCGCGATCAGGAACGTGCCGACCACGCAGACGAGGCCCATCGGGATATACTGCAGCAGCGCCTTGATGTCGAGATCACCGACCGCCGCCATGATCGGGGCGAAGATGCCGAGCATCGCGAAGATATGCGTCAGGCTGATGCCGGGCACGACCAACGCGATCGCGGCGAGGACGCCTGCGATGAGCGAGAAAATAATATACTTTACCGCGCTGTCATGCAGCGAGGGCATTCCGCCGCCGAACTGCTTCTTCGTGAGCAGCCAGATGCCGACGACGATCGCGCCGCCGATCAGCGGGCAGATGATGCAGGCGGGAGAGAATTTCTTCACGCGGGCGCTCTTGAGCATCAGGGGGATGCCGCCGGCGATCGCGCCGACGAAGAAGAAGCGGAAGGGCACGCCGAAGTTGTTCAGAAGAAAAGTGATGATCTTTGAGAACAGCACCGCGCCGATCACGCCGCCGCAGGCGAACACCGCGAGAAACAGCACCGACTTTTTAAATTCTTTGAAAAGATGACTGACGGAGTAGATCAGGCGGTCATAGATGCCCATGATCATCGCCATCGCGCCGCCGCTCACGCCCGGCACGGTCATCGTGCCGCCGATCCATAAGCCCTTGAGAAAACTGATGATTGCGTCTTTCATATTGATACCTCGTAAACGAACAGGGAATGCCCAAAGCGTTCCCTGTTCATAAATAGTATGCGATTGATTATTAAATCATTCTTTCTCGGGGTCAACGTCCTCAAGCATGGAGGTGCAGTGCGGGCAGCGGGTCGCATCGTCCGCGATCTCGCTCTTGCAGAAGGGGCATACGCGGGGTTCGGGCTCTTCCTCTTCCGCTTCGCCTTTGCCGAGTTTTTTCTTTGCGACGTCGGTCGCGGAGTTGATCGCCTTCATAAGAAGGAAAATAACGACCGCGATAAGAAGGAAATTGATGACCGCGGTGATCAGGTTGCCGTAAGCGAGAACGGCGATGCCTGCTTCTTTCGCATCCGTGACGCTGAGGTTATCGGGGTTGTCGCCGAGGATAATGCCGAGCTTCGTGAAATCCATGCCTTTTGTGATTAGACTGATCACGGGCATAATGATATCGTCAACGAGAGAGCCGACGATCTTCTGGAACGCGCCGCCGATGATTACGCCGATGGCAAGAGCCATGGCGTTGCCCTTCGAGATGAACTCTTTAAATTCCGCAAACAGACCTTTTCCTTTTTCTTTCATAACACATCCGTCCTTTCATAACTGGATGTTTTTATTTTAATTCATAAATTTTTATTCGTCAATACATATTTATAATAAATTTCAATGTTTTCCAAATACATTCGCATTTTTGATCGTTATAACAGATGAAAGCGGCTTTCAACACAGTCCGGAAAGGGTGAGGCAAATGACGAACCGGGAAATCGAAAGGTTGATCGACGGCGTACGCCGGGGCGACGGTAACGCTTCGGAAACGCTCTATCGGGAATTCAGCGGATCGATTTATTTCTTTGTTCTGCGCATTGTCGGGAACGAGACCGCCGCGGAGGATATCATGCAGGACACGTTTATCGCGATCCTGCAGAAAAGCGACCGCTATACGCCTCGCGGTAAGCCTGCCGCATGGATCTTTTCAATTGCGAAAAACAAGGCGATCGATCATCTGCGCGGACAGGGGCGATACGTCCCGCTGGAGGAGGATATCCTGCCCTCGTCGGACGCGCGGGAGCTGTCAGACGACGCATGGCCGGAGCTCTTGCGGACGTTGAACGAAAAGGAGCGGGATATTGTGATCCTGCGCGTACTCGACGGGTATACGCTGACCGAGATCGCCCGTAATCTCGGCATGCCCAAAGGGACTGTTTTCTGGACTTACAATAACGCGATGAAAAAACTCAGAAAAGAATTCGGGAAAGGAGAAAAGTAAAAATGTACAGTGATATTAAAAAAGCTTTGCAGGAGCAGGCTTCCGCATACGTCCCGACGTACGCGCCCGCGAAATATAAATCGTATCTTGCCGAAAACGCGCTTCGTGCGGGAAAGACGGAATATCGCAATAATAACGATGCAATGATAAAAAAAGCGATCCCCGCGGCGGCTTGTCTCGCGGTCGTGATGATTGCGGCGATTATCGCTTTTCCGTCGCTGCGCGGGAGTCGTCCGCCTGCGGTTAATGTTCCGGACGCGGACAACATGCATATCGAGCTCGGAACGAACGTGACAACAGAAGCGGCGGTGATGGGAAACGGCGAGTATATTCCCCGGACGGAACCTCCCGCGCCTGTTATTTCAGGCATAAAGCAGAACGCCGAAACCCCTGTGTCGCACGGACCGTATCCCGATACGGCGTTTGAGACGACCGAGATCGACGGTTCGGAATTTGCGGTCGGAAGCAGCGCGCCCACGCCGACGGCCGCCTTAACCACCACGCAGGCTATCGCGTGGGACACAACGAATGAAACGACGGGCGTTCCCGCGTTGGACCGGCGTTCGATCGTCTTTCAGTTCGGAGAAACGGAATGGGAAGACAGAATATACCGGTTCGTCAGCGAAGAAAAAGCGACGAAAAACGTTGCCGAAAAGCTGGGCTCTTTGCAGATCGAAGGGTTTGACGAGCAGACCGGGAAGAAGCGCCTGACGGGCGCGCAGGCGTACCGCTTTGAAAATATCGATCCTGCGTGGGCGATCGGGATATCTTACGACGGATACGACGGGATTTGGACCTTTGTATGCTCGGATTATACTCCCGCCACGCTCGGCGAGATGCTCTCGGCAATCGATTTTGACAATACCGTTTCGGTAGACGGAATGCAAATACGAAACGACGATCAGAGAAAACCGGCCGATAAGGAGCTGCTGAAAAATACGCTGTTTACCGATTTGACGCTTTCTCCGGCAGGGGACGGATATAATCGGGATATCGCATGTGTCGCAGTTAGCTGCCCGTCGCTGGGGCTTGAGAACAGGACGATGATGCTGACTGCGGAAGGGTATATGTATACAGATCTGCTTGAGAATTGCACGGGGGCCTGCCGGTTCTTCGTCGGCGTCGACCGGGTGAAGGAATTTCTGCGCGCCGCGGGTGAAGAGAACGTCGACGCTCTGTTTGAAACGGTTTATACCGGCGCGCTTCCATTGCCGACCTTTCCTCCTTTTAATCCGCAAAAATAAATTGAATAAAAAAGGAAACAGCAATCGTAAATCTAACGCAAAACAGGAACCGATTCCGTACGGCTCCTGTTTTTTTGTATGACACTCTGTAGATTGTTGATTTTTTTTTAAAAGTATGCTAAAATAACTAAAATCTATTATTATGGTGTATTATGATGCTTTCCGTATCGATCCTGATGGGAATCTTTAATTGCGAAAAGACGCTTTCCGCCGCCGTTGACTCGATCCTGAACCAGACCTTCGGCGACTGGGAGCTGATTCTCTGCGACGACGGTTCGTCGGACGGGACGTATGCCGCCGCAAAGGCGCTTTGCGAAAAGGACGGCAGAATCGTTCTTTTGCAAAATGAAAAGAATCTCGGTCTGCCGAAAACGCTGAACAGATGCGCCGCAGCGGCAAAGGGAGAATATTTCGCCCGCATGGACGGAGACGACGTATGCGACCCGACGCGTCTGCAAAAAGAGTATGATGTGATCTCCCGTGGGGAATTCGCGATCGTGAGCTGCGGGATGCTGTTCTTCGACGACGGCGGCGTATACGGCAGAAAAATACACAAAGAGTATCCCGAAAAATCCGACTTTGCCGCGTCGTCGCCTTTCTGTCACGCCGGGGCGATGTTTACTCGCGAGGCGTTCGAGACCGTCGGCGGATACAGCGAACGGCCGGACAGGCTGCGCATCGAGGACTATGACCTTTGGTTCAGAATGTACCGCGCGGGATATCGGGGATATAATCTCTCCGAGCCGCTGTATTCGATCCGCGACGACCGCGCGGCGGTCTCGCGTAAAAAATTCAGATACCGCGTCAACGAATTCAGGCTGCGGCGCGAGATCGCGGGGGAATTCGGGCTCGGCGCGAAGGCGAAGCTCTCAGCGTACAAGCCGCTGATCCTCGGCGCTCTGCCCCCGTTCGTGTATAAGGCGCTGCACCGCGCGAAGCTGAAATGACATGAAAAACGGCGTTTCCATTCGCCGATAAATCTTAAGCCGCACCGCGCAAAAGGACGGACCGACGATGAAAAAGAAAGTATTGTTTCTGATCCCCACGCTGATGGGCGGCGGCGCGGAACGGGTGCTTGTCAATCTCGTGAACGCGCTGGATAAAGACCGATTCGACGTTACGCTCATGTGCGTTTTCAATGTCGGCGTAAACAGGGAATCGCTCGGCGCAGACGTGCGGTATCGGTTTGTATTTAAAGAATTGTTTCGGGGCAACAGCCGTATTTTCGCGATGCGAACGCCCGCGGCGCTTCACCGCGCGTTTATCAAGGAACATTATGATATCGAGATCGCTTTTCTCGAGGGCGTCGCCGCGCGGATCGTCTCGGGCTGCGAGGATCCCACAACAAAAAAGATATGCTGGATCCATACCTCCGTGAAGGAAACGCCTGTTTTCGCGGCAGGCTTCCGTTCCGTCCGCGAGGCGAAGGACTGTTACGCGCGCTTCGACCGCGTCGTCTGCGTTTCCGAGGGCGTAAGGGCTGATTTTGAAAATAAAACGGGACGCGCCGCCGACGTGCTTTATAACCCGATCGACGGGAAAAGCATTGCGGCAAAGTCGGGTGAAAGGGCGGAATTCCCGATCGACGACGGGCTTTTCCCTGTCTGCGCGGTCGGCAAGCTTGACGCCGTAAAGGGCTTCGACCGTCTTGCGTATATATGCAAAAGACTCAAAAACGAAGGCGTTCCCGCGCATTTCTATATTCTCGGCGAGGGCGGCGAACGCGAAAGGCTGGAACGGCTCGCGTCGCAGTGCGGCGTGGAGGAGCGTTTCACGCTGACCGGATTTCTCGAAAATCCCTATGCGGTCATGTCGAAATGCGGCGCATTCGTCTGCTCGTCGCACCGCGAGGGCTTCAGTTCCGTCGCGGCGGAAGCGATGTTCTGCCGCCTGCCGGTCGTGACCGTTGACGTGCCCGGGATGCGCGAGCTTTTGGGGGACGACGGGGGACTGATCTGTCCGAATGCAGACGATAAGCTTTATGACGCGCTGAAAACAGTCCTGACGGACGAAGAATACAGAAACAGGCTTGCCGAAAACGGTTTTCGCCGTGCGGCGCGGTTTGATCAGAGCGCGGCAATGCCGGCAATAGAGGAATATTTATGGGAATCGTAACGGAAAAATGGAATATCGCTTTCAGAGACGAGGTCGGTTACCGCAATACCGACGCGCCGTATACTGCGCTGCCCGGCGACCGGGACGGCTGGTATGCGGATCCGTTCCTGTTTGAGAAGGACGGGACGCTGTATCTGTTCGCCGAGTATTTTTCTTATAGAACGGGAAAGGGGAGCATCGTCGTATTCCGGTACGACCGGGATATGAGAACCTTTACCGACCGCAGGGAAGTGCTTTCGCAGCCGTTTCATCTTTCCTATCCGCAGGTGTTTCAGCGCAGCAAAAGCATTTTCATGCTGCCGGAGACCGCGGAGGCGGAAGCGCTCATCCTGTACAGGGCGGTCCGGTTCCCCGACGAATGGCGGGAGGAAAAAGTGCTTTGCGCCGGCGGAAAGCTCGTCGACGCCACGCTTCTGCCCGGCGGAGGGGCTGCTGCGCAGCTGCTGAGTAAAGACGGCAGTTCCAAGGCGTTTATCATGCTGTCGCGGGAGGAAGACGAGCTGCGTTTTACGCAGTCCTCTCTGCGCGCGTTGGACCGGTCCCGGCCCGGCGGCGCTTTCTTTACGGAGGACGGCGTCGTCGTCGGAACGGCGCAGGATTGCTCACAGACTTACGGCGGCGCGCTGGAATTTTATGATTTCGCGACGGGGAAGACGATGTTTACGCTCTCGCCCGGAAATATCCGTGTCGACGCAGAGCGCGCGAAGATCCTCGGCGTACATACCTATAACCGCGTCGGCGGCGTTGAGGTGATCGACTACAAGACCGAGACGGTGAGCCTGTCTCGCATCGTCCGCAGAGTGTCGTCTTTGCTGAAGGGGAATTGATATGCGCGTATTGTTTATCGTCGGCGGCGAGCTCGGCGTCAATTCCTCGGCGAACCTGTGTCACCTTGCGTATATTCGCGGCTTCTGCGAGGCGGGTCATACCGTCGACGTGCTTTCCGCGAAGGACGAAGGCGCGCGGATCGACTCCGCGATGTCGCTGCCTGCGCAGGTGAAAAATCATTATACCAGTCCCGTTTCTCTGTACGAGAAAATTTCGCATATCAAAAACAGAGCCAAAAGAAGTGCGGACGCTTCGCAGACCGTCGGCACGGCAGGCGACGCGGCGGACGAGCCTCTTTCCGCCGCATCGAAAATAAAGGCGAGGATCCGCGCGCTCTACGGCGTATACGGCACGGACGCGGCGTGGCTCTCGCATGTGAAGAAATTCCGTTCGGAGAAGTATTACGACGCCGTGATCTCGCTTTCCTGTCCGTTTGTGAGTCATAAGGCGGCGGAGTACCTGATCGAAAGCGGCAGGATCGACTGCGGTAAATGGATCCAGCTTTGGGAAGATCCGTGGTACGGCGACCTCGCCTGCGACGCGCACAACGAGGCGTGCCTTGCGGAAGAACGCCGTCTTGTCTCCGCGGCGAGGGATATCGTTTACGTCAGCCCCGTCACGCTGATGTATCAGCAAAGGCTTTTCCCGGAATCGGCTGCGAAAATGCGCTTTGTGCCGACGCCGTCCTATTATGTTCCCGATCCCGCGGCTGCTGAGCCGCCGGAAGCGGACGCGTTCGGTTATTTCGGAGACTACGACCCCGCCGTCAGGAATCTTGCGCCGTTTTACGAGGCGGCGAAAGAGACCGGCGTCGACGCATATATCTGCGGCAATTCCCCGTCGCCGCTTCGGGGCGACGGAAAAATCCGCGCTTTTCCGCGCATGCCGCTGTCGGAACTTCACACATATGAGGATCGCACGGGAACGCTGGTGTTCCTATGTAATCTGCGGGGCGGCCAGATCCCCGGCAAGATCTTTCAGTATTCGGCGCAGAACAAACCGATCCTGTTTATTCTCGACGGCACGGATGAAGAAAAGAAAGCGATCTTCGACTATTTTTCAGCGTTCGGCAGATACGTTTTCTGTGAAAACGAAAAGGAAGATATCAAAAGAGCGATCGGCGTGATCCTGGCCGGCGACGCGCCGCGGGACGCGATCGATGAATTCTCGACGCCGCGCACAGTCGAGAGGCTGATGAACGGATCGCAGTGAGGATGTGTTGCGTTTTGCGTGTTGCGTCGGAATACGGTCAACGGTAAACTGTAAACGTCAGAGTACAATATGCACCGCAAAACACGGGGAATCAGAGCGTATATGGAACGCGGAACTCGTACACGATCTCACGACATCCCGATTTTTCTATTCCCCTCGGGTTTATCTCTCTCATCTCTCATCCCTCATCTCTCATCCCTCATCCCTCATCTCTCATCCCTCATCTCTCATCCCTCATCCCTCATCCCTCATCTCTCATCCCTCATCTCTCATCCCTCATCTCTCATCCCTCATCTCTCATCCCTCATCCCTCATCCCTCATCTCTCATCCCTCATCCCTCATCTCTACGCACAAGGAGCGAAAAAAATGATCTCAGTCATTATTCCGGTATACAACACGCAGGATTATATCGAACACTGCGTTCGGTCCGTGTTGTCGCAGACGTATTCGGACCTTCAGGTCATTCTCGTCGACGACGGCTCGCCCGACGACAGCGGAAGGATCATCGACGCGATCGAGGATCCGCGCGTTCTTGTGATCCATCAGGAAAACGGCGGGCTTTCCGCCGCGCGGAATACGGGGCTTGACAATGCGACGGGCGAGTATATCGGCTTTATCGACGGAGATGATTTTGTCGAACCCGATATGTTCGAAACGCTGCTCGGAGCGATGGATTCCGCAGGGGCGGATATCGCCCAGTGCGGTTATATTGCCGACGATCTGACGGTCGGCGAATTTGACCGCGGCGACGGGAAAATCCGCGTATTCGACCGGGACGACGCGATCCTGTCGCTTGTCAGAAACGACGTTTTCGAACAGGTCGTCTGGAATAAGCTTTATAAGCGGGAGGTCATCGGAGACATTCGTTTTCACGTCGGCAAATTTCACGAGGACGAGTTTTTTTCCTGGCGTGTATTTTATAATTCAAAAAAAATAGCGGATATAAACAGAATATGTTATCATTACGTTCAGCGCGCCGGCAGCATTATGGGGCAGAAATTCTCCGCAAAACGCCTGCATGCGCTTGAGGCACTGCTGGAGCGCACGAAAGAGTTCAAAACGCTTCTGCCGGCGATCTATCCGGCGTCCAACGCCGCTCTCGGCGAGAACTGCATCTATCAGTATCAGTGTTTTCAGCGTATGAAAGGTTCCGACGACGACGGATCGTGCCGTCGGCAGATCGTCGGGTATTACCGGCAGATGGATCTTCCTGCCGCATGTAAGGCTGTCTCCGTCAAACAGGGGATCTGGCTGCGGATGTTCCGCGCCGCCCCCGAAATGACCGCAGCCTTGCGCAATAAACTCGGGATCGGGCTGTAAATCAGAATTTACAGGCATTAGGCATTGGGAATTAGGCAATAGACCTGTAAATTATACGCCATGCGCCCTCGGGTGTTACCTGATGCCTAATGCCTATTGCCTACTGCCTTACATCACGATAAATCTTAATTCACAGGAGCAAACTATGCAAACCATCCTCCTCGTCTTCGGCACGCGGCCGGAAGCGATCAAAATGTGTCCCCTTGTCAAAGAGCTCAAAGCAAGACCGGGCGTGAAAACGCTGGTCTGCGTCACGGGTCAGCACCGGGAAATGCTCGACGCAGTGCTCGACGCGTTCGGCGTGGTACCGGACTTCGATATGAATATCATGAAGCCGCGGCAGACGCTGTTTGATATCACGTCCGAAATTCTTCTGGGAATTCACGGGATATTTGAAAAGGCGCAGCCGGATCTTGTGCTCGTTCACGGTGATACGACAACGGCGTTTGCAACGTCGCTGGCTGCTTTTTACGATCGGATCCCCGTCGGTCACGTTGAGGCGGGACTGCGGACCTACGATATGTATTCCCCCTATCCCGAGGAGTTCAACCGTCAGGCGATCTCGCTGACCGCGGCTTACAATTTCGCTCCGACGGAAAAAGCGCGGAAGCATCTTCTGAACGAGGGGAAATACACCGATCGGATTTTCGTTACGGGCAATACGGCGATCGACGCCCTGCGTACGACGGTCAGAAAGGATTATTCACATCCCGTTCTCGACGCGCTTGCGGGTTCGCGCATCCTTCTGATGACCGCCCACCGGCGTGAAAATCTCGGCGAGCCGATGCGGGGCATGTTTCGGGCGATCCGACGGATCACAGATGAAAATCCCGACGTATGCGTCGTGTACCCGGTGCATCTGAATCCCGCCGTGCGTCTGATCGCGGACGAAGTTTTCGGCAGCTGCGACCGCGTTAAACTGATCGAGCCGCTCGACGTGCTTGATTTTCATAATTTCCTTGCACGATGTTATTTCGTAATGACCGACAGCGGCGGTATTCAGGAGGAAGCGCCTTCGCTCGGCAAGCCCGTGCTTGTGATGCGCGATACCACCGAGCGGCCGGAGGGCGTCGAGGCGGGCACGCTGAAGCTCGTCGGTACCGAAGAAGAAAATGTATATGAGGCCTGCGCCCGGCTGCTGCTGGATGCGGACGAATACAATAGAATGTCAAAAGCCGTGAATCCCTACGGCGACGGTCACGCCTGTGAACGTATCGCCGATATCATACTGAATGGAAAAGAGGATCAGAGCAATGAATAAAACCGTTTCCGTCGTTTTGCCCGTGTTTAACGGCGACGATTACCTGCGCGAGAGCATCGATAGTATCCTGAATCAGACCTATCGGGACTGGGAGCTGCTGATCATCGACGACGGCTCCGAGGACGAGACGCCCCGGATCGCGAAGGAATACGCCGATAAGGATCCCCGGATCCTTTATTATCGCAACGATCAGAACATCAAGCTGCCGCGCAGTCTGAACCGTGGCTTTGCTCTCTCAAAAGGGCAGTACCTGACGTGGACAAGCCATGATAATATCTATTATCCGGACGCGTTTGAGACGATGGTCGGCGAGTTTGAGAAGGATCCGGAGCTCGGTTTTGTGTTTTCTTCCTGCGATGTGATCGATAAAGACGGGAAAAAGACCAACGACTGGTTTATGACAAAGGGGATGGAGCTGCGCAAGATCCTCGGCGCGAATATTGTCGGCGCGTGTTTTATGTATACAAGACGCGTTTACGCCGTGATCGGCGATTATAACCCCGATCTGTTCCTTGCGGAGGATTTCGATTATTGGCAGCGGATATTCGCCTCGTTCAAGGTCAAGCCCATCGAAAAGATCCTTTACGCATACCGGGATCACGAGGACAGCCTGACGCACACGGAGGACGGCGAAAAAATAGCCCGCGTCTGTGAGAAGACGATCCTGAAGAACGCGCTTCTTTACGATAAACTCGACCGCGTGCAGAAATTCTATATGTTCGAGGGCCTGAATTATTACCGGGAGAAAAGCTCCGTCGATTCGGATTTTTATAAATTCTATCTCGATTATTACAGCAAAATACATATTCTGTTTTACCGCGCGCCGAAAAAGCTTCAGAGAATGGTCGACGCGGTCCGCAAAAAGGATTGATCTGTCATAGCCCGGCTTAAAAAAGAACGGGGCGCGCGCCTTCGTTCGCGCACCGAAAATTCCATGCTGAATATTATCGTCGGTATCGGCGGCTACGCGGTAAACACCGTTCTCGGTCTTGTTTGCCGCGTGGTCTTTACGCGTTTTCTGCCGAAGGCGTATCTCGGCGTCGGCGGATTCTTTGCGGATATCCTCTCGATGCTGACCGTGGTGGAGATGGGCCTGGGCATCGCCATCGTCTACGCGCTGTATAAGCCGATCGCCGAAAACGACAGGGCGCGCGTCGCCTCGCTGATGCGTTTCTTCGGCAAAGCCTACCGAATTATCGGCGCCGTCACGGCGGCGGTCGGTCTTTGCGTCATGCCGTTTTTGCGGTATCTTGTCGAAATGCCCGCAGAGATCACGCAGAGCGTTTATCTTCTCTACGGCATTTTTCTGTTCAATAACGCGAGCACCTATTTCTTTTCCTATCGCGGCTCCTTCCTGCTCGCCTCGCAGCAGAACTATATCGTCACCGGTCTCAATTACGTCGTGACGATCACGCAGAGCATTGTTCAGATGGCGTTTCTCGCTCTCACGCGGGATTATATGTCCTATCTGATCATTCAGACCGTCGGAACGGCGCTGTATAACGTCGCGATCTATATCATCGCCCGCAGAAAATACCCGTATATCGCGGATAAAAACGCTTCGCCGCTCGACAGGGAGACGAAACGCTCCCTGTTGCGCAATACGCGTGATCTTCTGCTGACGCGTATCTCAGGACTGTTCGTCAATAATACAGATAATATCATCATCACTTATTTCAAGGGGCTTGTCGAGACCGGCGTGACCTCGAACTACACGCTGTTCATCAGCACGCTCACGACGCTCTTCTCTCAGGTGTTCGACGGCATGACCGCCTCGATCGGCAACCATAACGCCCTCGAGGAAGGCGAAAAGCGGTATGAGATGTTCAAATTTATCAACCTGAGCAATTTCTGGCTTTACAGCTGGGGCGCGGTCGGCATCGCGTTTGTTTCGTCGGATCTGGTGCGCCTGATCTTCGGCGCGGATTACGTTATCTCGCCGTGGATCCCGGCGATCCTTGCGGTCAACTTTTATCTTGTCGGAATGCAGAGCGCTGTCTGGACCTATATGCAGACGCTCGGTATCTTCCATTACGGGCGGTTGATCTCCTTTGTGACCGCGGGCATCAAGATCGGTCTGTCGATCCTGCTGGGCGCGGATTACGGCGTGTTCGGCATTCAGCTTTCCACCGCCGTCGGACGCATTCTGACCGACGTCTGGTACAGCCCTTGGGCGCTGTATAAACACGGATTTCATAAAAAGGCGTCGCTGTATCTGGGCAGGTATCTGATCTTCCTTGCGGTGCTCGCGGGCGAGAGCGGGATCTGCTTCGCGCTGTGCCGTCTGATCGATATCAATCCCATAGTCGATCTTGTGCTGAAATTTCTGATCTGCAGCGCCGTGCCAAACGCAATGTTCTTCCTCTGTTTCCGCAAAACGGCGGATATGCGGATGCTCCGCGCCGCGGCGGGAAATATGAGGCACATCGTTATGCGCAGACTCGGCCTTGAAAAGAAAACGGAGGAAGAATCGTGAAAAGTTATCTTGCCGCGGTGATCGTGCCGGTCTACAATACGCCCGCTCCGATCCTGCGTCGCTGTCTCGATTCGATTCTCGCCGCCGCGGATGCGCGCGCTCAGCTGATCGCGGTCGACGACGGATCCGACGCCGGGACCGCCGCGCTCCTCGACGAATACGAAAACAAAGGTTTCCTCGTTTTTCATAAAGAGAACGGCGGCGTTTCCTCCGCGCGGAATCTCGGCATTGATAAAGCGGACGCGGAGTATCTTTTCTTTGCGGACGCGGACGATACGGTAAAGCCCGGGTTTCCCGCAACTCTTGCAGAGCGGATGAAGGAAGTCAATCTTGACGTTCTGATCTCGGATATCACGATCCTGCCCGACGGCAGAACGGAATCGACCGGCTACCCGAAAAATACCGTGACGGACGGAAAGGCCCTCGCAAAAGACGACCCGGCGCTGTTCTCAGCCTTCGATCTGTGCTACAGCGTTCGGATGGGCTTTTCCGCTGAGCTGATCGAAAAAAAGCGGATTCGCTTCCGCGAGGATATGTCTGTCAGCGAGGATATGGTCTTCAATATGCGCTCGATCGCCGCAGCGGACCGGGTCGAGGCTGTCGGGGAGAGCTTCTACGAATACCGGCTCGACTGCGGGAACTCCGCGACGAGAAAGAGCTTTATGCCCGGCTATACCGATTCGATGGCGATCGAGTACAAGACCGCGTCGGAGCTGTTCGCGCTCACAGACGCGCTTCGGGACTTGCTCGCGGCGTTCTATATGGATTTTGTTTTTTATAACGTCGTCCGCAACGAAAAACACGGGGGAGCGCTGACTTTTGAGCGGTACCGTGAGATCTGCGAAATGCCGATGTTCCGTGAGAGTATCGGGCGGCTCGGTCCCGCCCACCGGTGCGAGAACCCGAAGGCGCAGATGCTTTACAGATTAAGATATTATAAAAAATATAAGCTGCCTTATTCCGCTGTGAAATAAGGCAGCATTTTTCTTATTGTTGATCCGCACGCGGCATTTCGGGAAAGAGCGTCGGTGTCGGGAATCAGAAGGAACTGTATTTTTCTTTGATTTCCGCCTGCATTCCGCAGCACATCCGACCCTCGGGGCAGGCGCCGATAAAGCAGCTTGGCCCGTAATAACGGAAGATCTCCGGTTCGGCGCGGCGGCAGAGACGCAGCATTTTTTCGGCGTATTCCCGAATCTCCCACTGCGCGCGGGTGCAGCACCGCAGCTTGAAGAACAGCAGAAGCTCGCGGGCGTTCATCGTTGTGACGATATCGATCGTGTTGCCGCTCAGAAGCGTATAGACAAGCTCGCATTCTGAAAGACCGCGCGATTTCAGTTCAGAATACAGTACCCGCGCTCTGCGGAAGCAGTCGTCATACAACGCTTTCGCTTCGGCGTTTTCGCTCACGGTCGCGGGCAGAACATACTTTTCTTTGTGCGTTTGCGTCAGACACGGGATCTGGATC
>JAFRPB010000013.1 GCA_017429345.1 Clostridia bacterium
CTCGCCTGCCGTTCTCACCTGCCGGTTCGGTCGTTGCTTCTGCGTCTAAAACGCAGAGGTTGCCACCGGCAACCCGCAACTCGGTCGGCGCTTCTGCCTGCGGCAGAGATCTCCACCGGAGATCCGCGCCCCCGTACCCCATTTTATATAGCGTGAACCGGCGTTTTGCGGTTTTTTAATATTCAGCTGACTGATTTCTGCCGTATATATAATCAAGTCGCGCCGCGACTTCCTTCACTCCACTCTTAACTCTTCACTCTCCACACTTTTGCAGCTGAAAATTCAGGAATTATACTTCTCTTCAACTGCAGCGTTCTTCTTCAGCACCGCGTCCCTGTCTGCCGCGCGCATTGCGGTCAGCTTTTCATACAGCGCCGCGTCCTCGACCGCGAGGATCTGCGCCGCCAGGAGCGCCGCGTTCTTCGCGCCGTTCACCGCGACCGTCGCGACGGGGATGCCCGAGGGCATCTGCACCGTGGCAAGCAGCGCGTCCATACCGTCGAACGCGGAACGGATCGGGACGCCGATCACCGGCAGCACCGTGTTCGCGGCGATCGCGCCGGCGAGATGCGCCGCCATGCCCGCGGCGGCGATGATCACGCCGAAGCCGTTTTCTTTTGCGTTCTGCGTGAAAGCCTTTGCCTCTTCCGGCGTTCTGTGCGCAGAATAGACGTGGACCTCAAACGGGATCCCGAGTGTTTTCAGCGTGTCGATCGCCTTTTCGACGACGGGCAGATCGCTGTCGCTGCCCATGATCACGGCGACTTTTTTCATATGATCCTCTCCCTTTGTATCAGATCGGCAACGCCGTGCGATCCGGCTGCGCGGATCGCGCGCCTGTATATGCGGCGTCGCATGAATAATAAAACAGGGCAACCCGATCCCTTTGAAGGATCAGACTGCCCAGACGGTCGACAAAATCAAGCTCATTTTCCCACTCCCCCGCGGTTGTCCGCGCTTCCGTCAGTTGTGAAAAAACGTTTTGTTTTATGTTAAAATTATACTATATAATCTAAATATAAGTCAAGGAAAAAACGGCGCGCCGACCGTAAAAAATCCGTGCAGTTTTGCAGGGATTTTCGGTAGTATTGACGCATTTAATCCGAAAAGACCGCCGAAAGGGAATTGACGGTGCAGGATTTCAATGATATAATAGAAAAAACGGAAGATATCACACCGAATCAGGATAAGGAGGTATACCATGACAAAGAAAATCATTTCCGTCGTGCTCGCGCTGTGTATGCTCGGCTGCTGTCTTATGCTTCCCGCCGCCGCGCAGGAGCCGGTCGGGAAAATCAGACTGAAGCTCATGAGCGACGTCGCCGGCTGCACGGAAGAGGACTATCAGGCGTTCATCACCGTCGTTTCCGGGAACGTGCAAAGCTGCATGCGTCACGCGGGCCCCGTATATGCGAGCGACTATGCGGGCACCCCGCTGCAGGAAGCCTTCGTCGCGGGCAGAACGTATTTCATCAACTATCTGCTCGAGGCGACGGACGGCTATGTGCTGCCCGAGAAGATCGACGACTGCGACCTTGAGATCGAATACGGCAAAAATATCGAGGTTTTCTCAAGACAGATCGTTGTTTCGCACGCGAGGACCGATAACGGCTTCGTCGAGGATTTCCGCGGGCTGCGCATCCAGGCGAGAGTCCTCATCGACGGCAACGTTCTTCAGCGGATCATCGGGCTGTTTCACGACATTATCATAAAGATCCGGGCGTGGTCGTTGTATTAAAAGTCCCGAGTCCCGAGTGCCGAGTCTCGAGTCCCGAGTCCCGAGTCCCGAGTCCAGAGTCCCGAGTCCCGAGTCTCGAGTCTCGAGATGTAAGAGTCGAGAGTGGAGATTCGAGATTAGAAGCCAGCAGCCAGAAGCCGACAGCCGGCGGCCGGAAGCCAGAAGCCGGCAGCCAGCGGCCGGAAGCCAGAGGCCAGAAGCCAGAGGCCAGAGTCTGGCAGCCAGAAGCCGACAGCCAGCGGCCGGAAGCCAGAAGCCGACAGCCAGCGGCCGGAAGCCAGAAGCCGACAGCCAGCGGCCGGAAGCCAGAAGCCGGCAGCCAGAAGCCAGAAGCCAGAGGCCGGAAGCCGGCGGCCAGCAGCCAGAAGCCAGAAGCTGACAGCTATATAAAAAACGAGAATCAAAACAGCCACGGAGGCGACGAAATGAAAAGATCGGTCGCGATCATTCTCTCCGTTCTGCTGCTGCTTGCCTGCGCCGTTCCCGTCGGCGCGGCGGTCATTCCGCAGAACGAATGGAACGTGTATTTCACCGAAAACGCGGATGTTCCCAAGGGGGTCATCCTTCAGCCCGGCAGTGACGAGAGCGAGCGGAATCTCTCGTGGTATATGCCCGAGGGGACCGAAAGCTGCTGCGTTCTCCTGAGCGAAAACGCCGATATGAGCGGCGCTGAGACCTTTGACGGCAGGATCGCCGAGACCCCCCAGGGCGACCTTGCCGCGTTCGTCACGCTCACGGGGCTTGCCGAAAACAATACGTATTATTATACCTGCCTGACGGGCGAAGAGCAGAGCGAGGTCTGGTCCTTCTCGACCGTCGGCGACAGCTTTACGGCGCTGTATACGACGGATATCCACATCTCCGAAGAGGAGGACGACCCCGAATGCTATAAGAATCAGGCGCTCACGTTCACGAATGTGCTCGATCAGGCGATCGAAAAAAGCGGCGGGCTCGATCTGATCCTCTCCGCGGGCGATCAGGGCAGCAGCGGTCTGCGCAAGGAATACACGGCGCTGGTCGCCGCGGCAAGCGTGAAGGGCGTCCCCTTCGCGACGGCGCTGGGCAACCACGACCGCAAGGGCGCGGATTTCCGGTACTTCACGAACCTGCCCAACGAGACGCGCTCCGCCCTCGCGAGCTATCAGTGCGGCGACTGGTGGTTTGTCAAGGGAAGCGTGCTGTTCCTCGTGATGGATTCCAACAACGCGGACGGCGCGGCGCATTCGGCGTTCATCAAAAAAGCGATCCGGCAGAACCCGGACGCGAAATGGCGCGTGCTGATGATGCACCACGACCTCTGGGGACAGACGATGCCGAAGCGGGAGGACGAAAACAAGCTCCTGCGGCTTCTGTGGTCGCCGATCATCGACGAGAACGGCATCGATCTCGCCCTGCTCGGACACAGCCACTACTGGTCGGTCTCGAACGTCGTCTATAACCGCGAGACTGTGCAGACCGTCGAAAAGGACGCCGTGATCGAGAACGCGCAGGGCACGGTGTATCTCGTCTCCGGCTCGATCAACCGGCCCCGCGGCGCGACCGAATTTACCTACGGACCGAACATCGGCGTCGGCGTTGAGGATCCGAGCCGCGTGGTGTATAACATCATCGACTTCACGCCCGACGCGGTCAAAGTGACGGCATACGACTACGAGACAGGCGAAACGTTCAACACCCTCACCCTCACCAAGACCGGGGATGCGGAAAAGCCCGCGTTCAGCCCGCTGCGCGCCGTCGGGCGGTGGTTCACCGGTCTGATCGGGAAGATCTACGCCTTCTTCAACAACCTCGACAATTATTTCGACCTGAGAAAGAAGGGGTTCGATATCTCCCTCGGGGACGTTTACAAGAGCTGATAAAGACGGGATGATTTCGGAGTTTTGCGGTTTCAAACCGCAAAACTCCGAAAATTTTTATACTTTTGCGGATTCAAACCGCAAAAGTATTGATTTTTTTGCGCTTTTGCGGTAAGATATCCCGTGAAGGGGTGATAATGATGATCGACCGAAGCGATTATGTGAAAAAAATCACGGCGTTTACCGACGCGCCGTTTGTGAAGATCCTGACCGGGGTGCGCCGCTGCGGAAAATCCACGATCCTGCAGATGATCGTCGACGCGCTGAAAAACAGAGGCGTCCCGCAGGAACGTATTCTGTTTTACCGGTTCGATTCGATGGAATACGAGGATATGACGGCAAAACAGCTTTACGAAGAGATCAAAAGCCGTCTTTCCCCGGCGGAAAGGACCTATCTGTTTCTGGATGAGGTGCAGGAGATCGACGGGTGGGAGAAGCTCGTCAACTCCGTTCAGATGGATTTTGACGTCGATATCTACGTGACCGGCTCCAATTCGCGCATGATGTCCTCGGAGATCCAGACCTATCTGACCGGCAGATATATCGCCTTCCGGATCTATACGCTGTCGTTTGCGGAGTATCTTACGTTCCGCGGGACGCACACGCCGCTGCAGTCTCCCCGCAGCGAGCTTGCGAATTATCTGCGCACGGGGGGCTTTCCCGCGACGCACACAAGACCCTATACCGACGATGAGATCTATACGATCGTGCGGGATATCTATCAGTCGACCGTATTCTCCGATATCGTGAAACGGAATCAGATCAACAAGATCGATCAGCTTGAACGCGTCGTGAAATTCGCGTTCGACAACGTCGGCAAGACCTTTTCCGCGAAATCGGTCTCCGATTATCTGAAAGCCGAAAACCGGCGGCTCGACAACGAAACGGTATACGGTTATCTGGAAAAACTGGAAAAGGCGTATCTGCTCCACCGCTGCTCCCGGTACGATCTGCAGGGGAAGGAGCTTTTGAAAACGCAGGAAAAATTTTATCTTGCGGACAGCGCGCTCCGATACAGCGTGCTCGGGTATCAGCCGCAGTCCGCGGCGGCGATGCTGGAAAACGTCGTTTATCTTGAATTGTGCCGGCGCGGGTATACCGTCAATATCGGCAAAACGTCCGTCGGAGAGATCGATTTTGTCGCGACGAGGCAGAATGATAGGCTCTATGTTCAGGTGACAAAGGAGATCGGCAGCGAAGAAACGGAGCGCAGAGAATACGGCAGACTGCTTGAGCTGCGGGATAATTACCCGAAATACGTGCTCACGACGGACGATTTTGCCGGCGGCAACTATCGGGGGATCCGAACGATGCACGTCGCGGACTTTCTGCTGGAAAAAGAACTTACGATCTGAAACAGACCGACAGAGCCAGCCGGCTTGATCGGGTAAATAATGCTTTTACGGAAAGGGATTTCCGACCGGACAAAAATACCCGACCGGGGAAACCGGGCCGCACGAATGCGGAGCCGTCCCGGGCGGGTATCTATTTTATCTCTTCCCGAAGATAAACGAAGGTTACCGGGTGTTTCTCTGCAATGCCCGCGTCAGCCGGTTGTTTCGGACGCCGCGCCGCGGAGGTTCCTGATCCTGCGGAGCCGGAACACCGAAAAAACGACGCTGAATGCGAGGGCGGCGAAGCCGACGGCGTTAAATACGGCGTTTTTTGAGACGGTATCGTACTGCAGATAAATCGCTTCGATCCACGAGACGGCAAACAGGCAGGGCAGGAACGGCAGCGGCAGGATCAGATCGGGAAGAGGCAGCTCTTTTCTGAAGGAAAACAGCATCGCCGCGGCGCAGATCATCGAAAGGCTGAACAGCGCGATCCAGAGACCGCCGGACAGCCCCGAAGGCTGGGAAAAAAACTCCCAATTGATCCCGGGAAAGCACAGCAGAGAGAACAGAACCTCGCCGACCGAGATCAACAATGAACCTATAATTAAAAATGACGGTTTCTTTTTCATAGCCAGTATCCTTTCTGTCAATAAAATGCAGTTCAGCATCTGTTTTACATAATAATATTTAACGTCTGTCTGTCAGAGAGAGGTCGGTTTTCTGCCGGGTTATTCTGCGGTAAACGGCGAGCGCGGCGATCAGTCCGGCAGCCATCGGCAGCAGGAAGACGGAATAGGTGACGATCCCGTCGGCGACGGAATCATACTCCCCGAATACCGACGCTGCGGGGATCGCCGGCAGCGCAAAGAGGATCCGGACGGCGTCGACCGGCGTCGCGCCGAGTCCGGTGGCTTCGAGGATCCCGTCCAGCGCCAGATAGATAAGAAGCGCCGCGACCGGCAGAAACATTGCGATCAGTGCGGTCCGGAAAAAACACGGGAGGTCTTTCTTCGCGGATACTGCGGCGACGGCGACGCAGACGGAGCCGAAGATCCACGGGAACAGCGCGACGAGCCGACCGTGCAGGTGAAACTCGATTTCATCGATAAACATGATCTTTCCCGTCAGCAGGATCCCTGCCGCCCAGACGCCGAGGGCGATCAGAACGCCGCAGAGAATATCTTTTACGCGTTCAGACATATTCGTATCTTCTGTCTGCGTCGTTTCATTTGTATTCACAGATGTTGTTTCTCTCGTTTTCACAGCATTCCTCTCCTTTCGCGGTCAGTATAGCGCAACCCTGAGGAAAAAGGGGAACACGCGTCATTTTTGACCCGAACGGCGTAACATTCAGCCGTTCCGCAGCCGCCCGGCACGGAAAAATTCGCTTTTTCACTGAGTATTCACTTTGTTCGCTGAATATTCACTTTTTTCAGCGAACGGAGTTGACAAAGGTGAATATTCGGTCTATAATGTGAACAGAATGATAACCATGGGGAGGGATCGCAATGCCTTATGAAACGGAGAATACGGAATTCAAAGCGCAGTTTACCGAAGATATTTATAAAGAGGTGATCGCGTTCGCCAACACGGACGGCGGCGTGATCTGCGTCGGGATCGATAACGACGGCAACGCCGTCGGACTCGCCGAGCCGGACAAAGAGTATACTCGGATCACGAACGGGATCCGCGACGCGATCCGTCCGGACGTGACGATGTTCGTCCGCTTCGTCATACAGGAGAACAGGGTCGTGCGCATCGCCGTCGGCGAGGGGACGAACAAGCCGTATTATTTGCAGGGAAAAGGGCTCAGGCCCGGCGGCGTTTACGTCCGGCAGGGCGCGTCCAGCGTCCCGGCGTCCGCGGAGCAGATCCGCCGCATGATCAAGGAAAGCGACGGCGACGTTTTCGAGGAAATGCGCAGCAATGAGCAGGAGCTGACCTTTGAAGCGGCGAAAAGCGCGTTTCTGAAATACGGCGTCGCGTTCGACGAGACGAAATACCGCGCGCTGGGTCTCAGGCGGGAAAAGGGAGAGCTTTATACGAATCTCGCGCTGATCCTTTCGGATCAATGCGCGCATACGGTCAAGGCCGCCGTGTTCGGGGATGAGGAGAATACGGTATTCCGGGACAGCCGGGAGTTCGGCGGGTCGGTTTTTACCCAGCTGGAGGAGACCTTCGCTTATCTGACGCTGTGCAACAATACCGCCGCGCGGTTCCGCGGGCTCGAACGGATCGAAAAGAAGGATTATCCGGAGGAAGCGCTGCGCGAGGCGCTCCTGAACGCGCTGGTACACCGCGATTACGGCTTCAGCGGCAGCGTCATTATCAATATCAACGACAAAAGGGCGGAATTTATCTCGCTCGGCGGTCTTCTGCCCGGGCTTTCGCCCGCGGATATCCGCGCGGGAATCTCTCAGCCGAGAAACAAACGGCTCGCCGAGATTTTTCACAGGCTGCGGCTCATCGAGAGCTACGGCACCGGGATCCGCAGGATCTACAAGCTGTATGAGGGCTGCGCGGCGCAGCCCGTGATCGAGGTCACGCCGAACACCTTCAAGCTCATCCTGCCGAATATGAACGCTGCGGGCGCGTCGGAGGATAATGCGGGGGACGGGCTTTCGCCGCAGATGAAAAAGGCGCTGGACTTTATTGCCCGCAAAGGGCAGGCGACCGAAACGGAGATCGGCGGCGCGCTCGGGCTGAAACGGACGCGGACGTATACGATATTAAAGCAGATGCGGGAGCTGGGGCTGATCCGTTCGGAAGGCAAAGGAGAAAACAAGGTATATTCCGTGATCTGAAAAAACGGCAGGGCGTCCGGACCCTGCCGTTTTTTCTGCATTTCTGCAGGAAAAATCCGCATTTTGACGTTACCTGTTCCAAAAAAATGCGACATATGGTATGATAAAAAAAATAAAAAGAAAAATTTTTTATTTTTCCGCGAATGAACGCGCAAAAAACTCGTCTTATAGATGAGGACCTCAATGGCAAAGGGATGAAACGTATGGAAGACGCCGCGATCGTCGAGCTCTTCTGGCAGCGCTCGGAGGACGCGATTCGGCAGACCGACGAAAAATACGGAAAGCTGTGCAGACATTTGGCAAATAATATATTACGCAATCTGTCGGACGCGGAGGAATGCGTCAACGACTCTTATTTCCGCGTCTGGAACCGGATCCCCGAGGAGCGGCCGACGTTCTTTCAGGCGTTCCTTTGCCGCATCGTGAAGAACATCTCGCTCGACCGGATCAAATTCGAAACCGCGAAAAAACGCTCTCCCGGCGGCGTCGCCTGCATCGACGAATTGGAAGAGTGCGTCGCGTCGCCCGTCGGCAGTCCCGAGGAGGCGGCGGATGAAAACGCGTTGACGCAGGCGATCGCCGCGTTTCTGAAAGCGCAGAGCGATTACACGCGGCGGATATTTATCCGGCGGTACTGGTATTGCGATTCGCTGCAGGAGATCGCTTCGGATTACGGGGAGTCGGAGTCGAAGATCGCCTCGCAGCTGTTCCGCACGCGTCAGAAGCTGCGGGAGCATCTGAAGGGGGAAGGGTTTGCGATATGACGGGCAGAGATATTTTCAACGCGATCAACGACCTCGACGACGAGCTGATCGCGGACGCGTATGTGATCGAAAAGAAAAAGGCGCAGCCGCGCGTGCTCGCGTTCCGTTGGGCGGCGACCGCCGCTGTCGTGGTTCTTGCGGTGCTGACCGCCGTGCTGCTCGGCAGAAACAAGCTCCCGGTGACGCCGTCGACCTCCGCGCCGACCGCGCGTTCTTCTGTTACCACGACAGACAGCGGCGCAAAGACGACCGATACGGACGCCGCGGCAAACGCCGTAACGACACAGCCGACTGTATCCGTGACGAACGCGCCTTCGGCCGCGACCGCGGCGAGCGAGACCGTTCCCGCGACGGTGATAACAACGACGGCGGCGTCCTCTGCCGTTGCATCCACCGAGCAGAGCGCAGTGCAGACGACGCTTACAACGGCCGCGCCGAACACGACGCTTACAACTGTTCCGACGACGGTAACAACAACAGTTACGACAACATCCCCGACGACGCAGGCTCCGGCTTCGAGCCGGCCGACCGAAGCCTCGAGCGCGGTTCAGACAACGGCTCCGACGACAGCCGCGACGGAAGCCCCGACGGCAGTTCCCACGTCGGAAGCGAGTCAACCGACCGAAACGCCGGCGACCGTGACAAAAGCGGCGCCGCCGGTCCCGGAAGAACCTTCAGAAGAAGCCGATCCGACGCAGGCGATCGAAAACAGCGAATCGGCCGCGCCGAATTCAGGACCGAGCCGGACTGAGGATTCGTTGGCAGAGGCGGAACCGCCGACAAGTGCGACGGCAACCGTCGATACGGTGGTTTTCGACGGCAGGGAATATTGTCTGAATGAGGATTATTATATTGTCGCCGAGATGATCGGCGAAGCGCTCGGAAAAACGGACGACGGCAGACAGGCGTTCGCCTGCCTGACCGACGAAACGGTGATTCTTGTTCTGACGGAAAACGGATTCCGGGCGTTCGGGTAAATTCTGATTTATCGCAGAGCGATAAATCAGAATTTAATACGGCGCGGGGATCCGTTCGGATCCCCGCGCCGTATTAAACGGTTATTTTATTTCCTGTTCGAGATTGTCGAATATGTCGTCGTCGAAAAATTCCCGTACGGTGATCCCGAGTCCGTCGCAGATTTTTTTCACGGTGGAAACGGTTGTGCTCTTATTTCTGCCCGACGTGACGTTTTGCAGCGTTGACTGCGTGATCCCCGAAACCGTCGCAAGCATATTCAAGCTGAGCCCGTGTTCTTTACACAGGTTCAGGATTCTTATTCTTGTTGCGGTCCCGATGTCCATATATCAGCGTCAACCTTCAATATTTCGAGGTTTTATAATATCATAACGGTTTTGAGTTAAAATAATTACCCCATTTGAGTTGGCTTGAAAATATTGTTGTGATAAAAGATCTTATATTATGATTGCGAAATATGCGGAGGTGTACAATGAACGATAAAAGAGTTTCGCTGCGGTTGGATCCTGAAACAGGTGAAAAAGTGAAATATATCGCAAAAAAAGAAGTCAGATCGATCAATCAACAGATCATTTGCCGGATCCGTCTCGCAGTAGAGGAATATGAAAAACAAAACGGAAAAATAACAACGGATGGTAAAACGTGAAATTCGGATTCTTTTAAATTCGTTCCGGCAGACGACCCTGTCTGTTCTCGCAAAGAATTACACCGGGATCTCGACGCTGCGTGCCGAGATCCCGGTGTAATAAATAAATAGTTACCATATTTTGTTTTGCGGTCTACTGTCGACGGTCCCTGCTGCTGCAGCCTGAAGCAAACAACCGGCAACCGACTCGGCTATGCTGAGCGGGGCAAGGTCGGGCACACAATTCAGAGCAGAGAGAGGAGATAAGCGGCTTTGCCGCAGAGATGAGAGATGAGGGGGAAGAGATGTTAAAATATACGCGCTGCGTTTCGTTCTGTATGAGAGCAGATTATTGAGCAATTTTACAAGCATACCGATCATTTGAGACCGAGGGGAAATGTAACGGACTTTTATCCCTCATTGCTTATCCCTCATCCCAAAAAAACGATCTGCGGGGCGCTTTTGCATCCCGCAGATCAGGTTTTTATGTTTTTTAAAAAATCAATCAGCGCTTCCGGCGTATTCTCCGGCAGGTCGAGCGTGTCGAGCGGTTCCCTGATCCTGTCGAGATAATGCGCGTCTGAGCTGTGCAGGATCAGCATATCGTTCAGCGCGGGAAAGCGATCCTTCAGCGCCTGCGTCTGCGTCCGGTCGTAAATTTCCGCGGCGGTGAAGCCGAAGCTTTCGTCGATCACGCCGAGCTGCGATATGATGCTGTAGGCGCTGCGGTCGATGTGCGCGGGGAGGCAGAAGCCCCCGTATTCGCCGACGACGCGCAGAATCTCCGCTTCCGATACCGACGAGCCCGTGAGCAGAAGAATTTCCTCCTCGCCGAGAATATGATCCTGCTCGTCCATGTATAACTGCTCGCCGAAGATCTTCGGCTTGTTTCTGATCGGCGGCAGCGTCGTCCGGATCTGCCGCCAGAACGCCTCCGCCCGGTCGATATCGGGAAAAAGACACAGGTTGTGTACCTCCTCCGCCGTGCAGAGCTCCATGCCCGGAACGACGGTGATTCCCGCCTGTCTGCCGACTTCCATTGCCGCGCGGCAGTTGCCGCAGGTGTTGTGGTCGGTGAGCGCGATCAGATCAAGCCCCATGATCTTCGCCATGTTGACAAGATTATAGGGCGTCATATCCGCATCCCCGCAGGGGGAAAGGCAGGAATGGATGTGAAGGTCGTAGTAGTATTTCATTTCTTATGTATCAGATACGAGTCCCGAGATTCGAGAGCAGAGAGCAGAGAGTCGAGAGTCGAGAGCAGAGAGTCGAGAGCTGAGAGTCGAGAGTCGAGAGTCGAGATGCAAGAGTCGAGATGCAAGAGCCGGAAGCCGGAGACCGAAGGCCGGTTCAGAGCGGAGTTCGGAGAGCGGAGATAAATAATAACGATCTCCGATTTCCGATGTCGAAGCCAGCAGCCAGCAGCCAGAAGCCAGAAGCCGGAAGCCAGAGGCCAGAAGCCAGAAGCCGGAAGCCGGAAGCCAGAGGCCAGAAGCCAAAGGCCAGAAGCCAGCAGCCAGCAGCCAGAGGCCAAAAGCCAGCGGCCAGCGGCCGGAAGCACACAGACTTGGTATCGGATGTCAATCTCCGGTGTTCAATTCTCCGGATTCAGCAGCCGGTTGATCCAGACCGCGATCGAGAAGGCATCCTTATCCGTCTGAAGCACGGTGATTCCGTTCTCGCCCGCTTTTTTCAGCGCGTCCGCGTCCAGCGCGGCGTCGTCCACGAGAATGATGCAGGCGCTTTCGGTCAGCGCCGCCACGCCGATGGCGTTGATGTTTCCCATCACGGTCAGCCACGCGTCGCCCTCCTGCGCCCGGGACATGACCCAGCTCAGCAGGTCGCCGCAATAGCAGCCCTTCACAGGCAGGGAAAGATCGCCTTCGGAAAGAATTTTCAGATCCAGTTTTTCGATCAGATTCTGTACAGTCATTTTGGGTACTCCTATTTTTTCGGGGATCGGATATCGGTCGACGGTCGACGGTCTACGGTCGACGGTCTACGGTCGACGGTTCTTGTTGTCGCAACATAAAACCAACAACGAGCAACGAACAACCGGCAACTAACAACCAGCAACGAGCAACCGGCAACCGCATCACGATATTATACGCTCTCGCTGCCCTTTGCGCACGGCGTAAATTCAACGCACCGGAGTTCGGAGCTCGGACGTCGGATATCGGAAAACGACATCACGATTTCACGACTTCACGATTTCACGAAAACCGTTCACTTTTCACCGTTCACTGTTCACTTGTTCACTGTTCACTGTTCACTGTTCACCGTTCACTGTTCACCGTTCACTGTTCACCGTTCACTTTTCACTGTTCACTTTTCACTGTTCACTTTTCACTGCTCAACATACCTCACCTGCGTCTGCTCGAACGTTCCGTCCGCGTGCAGCGTCAGCGCGGTATAGCCCTGCAGCCATTTTTCCTCCGGTTCGCCGCGGGAATACAGGCTGTAGGAGCCGTAGCCGGACATCTCGATATAGCTCAGCAGCACGCCCTCGTACATCAGGCCGAAATTGTTGACGTGGTCGTGCCCGCAGAACACCGCCTGCGTGGAGCCGCCCGCCTTGATCGCGTCGAACATGCCGGAATCGAAGCCCGAGCAGCAGACCCCTTCGAGCTTGTCGCCGTAGAGGAAATCGCCGCTTTCCGCCGCGGCGCCGAGCTGCGGCAGCGGGATATGCATCAGCATGATCGATTTGCACTCGCCGTAAAGAGATTTCGTCTCGGCGAGTTTTTCTTTATACCATTCGACCTGGTCCTCTTTCGTCCCGTCGTAGACGCTCTCGCCGGGCTCGTAACCGTATTTCGCCAGCTGTTCCTCGTTCATCTCGTCGAAGGTGTCGACGAAGAAGAAGGTCTCGACGTGTGCGCCGTCCCTGTCGAGAAGGTGCAGCGCGTAGTTGCAGTCGCCGGTCACGTCCGCCTTGCCCTTCTTCATCAGGCAGTGCTCGAACGAGCAGAATTCATCCATCATTTCGCCCCGCTTGATCGACATGGGGTTGTCGCCCTCGTGGTTGCCGAGGACGCCCGCCCAGTAGACGCCGAGCTTTTCGAATATTTTGCCGAGCTGGCGGCAGCGCACGCGGTTGAGCGCGGAGGTCACGTTGTCGCCGCAGAGCAGCACGAGATCGGGCTTCTCTTTCTGAATGCTCATGACCATGCGGTTCACGGTCAGACCCGAGGTGCTGTTTTTGCCGTCGAGGTGCATATCCGTGAACATCAGGATCTTATACTCCCCGTCGCCGGTCTTTTTCACCGTGACGCAGTCCTCGGTCTGTTCCGTCACCTCAAGGCTTGAGCCGACGGCTTCGACCGAATTGATCTTGTAGTTCAGCGGGTGCGGCAGAAAACTCCATGTGATCCCGCCCGCAATGAGAACGAATACCAGCACTGCGCAGAGAATGATTTTCCCTTTCTTCTTCATTAAAAACACGCTCCTTTGTCGTTTCGGTTATTGTTCTTTTTTTCGGAACGGCGGCGGGATAATGTCGTTTACCGCGTTTTTCAGCGCGGAGCCCGCCAGCTCGTCGCGGATGCGGAAAATGCAGTCCTGTTCGGTGGTGTAGCCCCGCACGATGTCCTCCGCCAGCGCGCGGCACGATGGCGCGCCGCAGGTGCCGCAGTCCAGCCGCGGGAAAGTGTCAAGAAGCTCGTTGAGTCGGTTCATCTTCTCCATTGCGTCCTGCAGATTGTCCGCCAGACGCAGCGCGGGAATTTCCTCGGGCTGCTTTTCGGTGACGATCGCGTCGAATTCGCCGTCGCCGACGCGGTTCATCGCGTTCGGCAGATATTTTCGGATATGATTGAGCCGCGCCTTGGCGATAAAGGGATTTTCCGCGGTCAGCACGCCGCCGACGCAGCCGCCCATGCAGGCGTTAAGCTCGACGAAGTCCACGCGCGGGAGCTTCTCATCCTCGATCTCGCCTAAAAGATTCATGCAGTTTTCAATACCGTCCACGGCCATGGAATCCTCCGAGAAGGTGCCCGCTGCCTCGCCGCCGGTCATGCCCCATGAAATGCCGATCCTGCCGGCGTGCTGAACGTCTTCCTGCTCGCCGAGCTTTCCGAGCTGACTGACGAGGGCGGGATAGATGTCGTTGATCGCGACAGCGCCGTCAATGTTGGATTTTTCGTTCTCCTGCGAATGCCGGATCGCGGTGATCTTCGCGGGACAGGGCGTGATGAAGAAGATCCCGATCTCCTGAGGCGTAAGGCCTGTTTTTTCGACGGCGCGGATGCGCGCGAGCCGCCCCGCCTCCTCCATCGGGGAGTGCAGCGGAAGGATCCTGTCGATCAGATTCGGGTAGCAGACCGTGATCAGACGAACGATCGCCGGGCACGCCGACGAGATCAGCGGCCGGGGGATATCTTTGTTCTCTTTTAAGAATTTTTTTGTCGCGTCGGAGATGCGTTCCGCGGCGGCCGCGACCTCAAACACGTCGTCAAAGCCGAGACCGCGCAGGGCGTTCAGCAGCAGATTCACGTCCCGCACGCGGGAGATCTGTCCGTAAAGGGACGGCGCGGGCAGGGCGACTTTATATTTGAATTTTCGGATGATATCTATGGTGTCCCGTTCGGCGTATTTCGCCTTGTGCGGGCAGACGCGGATGCATTCGCCGCAGTCGATGCAGCGCTCGGCGAGGATGATCGCCTTGCCGTTGCGCACGCGGATCGCCTGTGTCGGACAGCGCTGGATGCAGTGGATGCACCCGGCGCATTTTTCCTTATCCAGCCGCACGGAATGGTAGTAACGCTCTTCTGACGCCATGCCGTCACCTCCGGTTTTTAATGGATAATGGACAATGGATAATGGATAATTTCGGAAAAGCGCTGGCGCGCCTTTTTATTTAATAATAGAAATAAAAAAGGGAATTCAGCAGAATAAAAATTGACGATGAGAATGAAGTTTTTTTGAAAAAAAGTAAAATTAACAACCTTTTATTATCGGGGTACGGGGCAGCGCCCCGTCATCAATTTTTCACTTTTCATTTTTCATTCTTCATTTACGATCGGGTACGGGGCAGAGCCCCGTCATCAATTTTTCATTTTTCATTCTTCATTTTTCATTTATTCTGCACCGTGATACGGATCGTCGTTCCCCTGCCGACCTCGCTTTCGATCTGCAGGTCGTCGGAATACTTCTTGATATTGGGCAGTCCCATTCCCGCGCCGAAGCCGAGCTGGCGCACGTTTTCGGGCGCGGTCGACCAGCCCTCCTGCATCGCCAGATCAATATCCTGGATGCCGGGGCCTTCGTCTTTGAGAACGACTTCGATCCTGTCGGGAAAAATATCCGCGTCGATCGCGCCGCCGCCCGCGTGAATGACCATATTGATCTCCGCCTCATAAACGGCGATGGTCACGTTGCGCACGACCGCGGGGGAAAAACCGAGGGATTTCAGCGTCTTTTTGATTTTGCCGGATGCTTCGCCTGCCGTGGTAAAATCAGAGCCGCTGATGTCGTAGTGAAGCCTGACGGGATCCATTATTTGCCGCTTCTGCCCCGCATCCCTTTGCTGTAGAGACGTCCGCAGGCGGTGAACATCTCATACGGCGTGCCGAGCAGCACGATATCGTTTTCGTTCGCGAGATCGATCATATCAAGGGTGGGGCGTTTCCCACGCACGAAGAGAATACAGGTCATATCCATCATCTCCGCGGTGCGGATGACCTGCGGGTTGACAAGCCCCGTCAGCAGCATCGCCTGTTCCTTGACAAAGGCGAGCACGTCGCTCATCAGGTCGCTGCCGCAGGCTGTGCGGATCTCCCTGTCGAGAAAGTCCGCGCCGGTAATGACCTCGGCGTCGAGCGTCTGCATAATCTCCTGAATCGTCATATTCTGAACCTCTCTGTATGGCATTGTATTCAGATTTTAACATATATCGAAAGAAAAATCCATATGAAACGGGAATTATTATTGTATGGAAAATATAAAATCGTTCTTTTTACGGCGGAAAATATTAAAAAAACAAATAAATCCCGAAAATATTTTAAAAAAGTATAGATTTATCGAATAGGCTGTGATATAATTACCGCGTATGCGAATCGGCTGACGTTAAATGCGCCGCCTTTTCACAGAAGTATCAGAGAAATTGCCGCGCCGGACGACCGGACGGCAGGTGAACGGAGGAAATTTGAATGCAGAAAAAAATCAGCAAGATCCCTTTCAAAGGCACTCCCGAGCAGGAGGCGCAGCTGAAGGCTGTCATTGAGGAATGCAAGGACGATAAGTCGCGTCTGATGCACGTGATGCAGAAGGCGCAGGATATTTACGGTTATCTTCCTTACGAAGTCCAGGTGATGATCGCCGAGGGTATGGACGTGCCGCTCGAGAAGGTTTACGGCGTGTCCACGTTTTACGCGCAGTTCGCGCTTGCGCCAAAGGGAAAATACAACGTGTCCGTGTGCCTGGGCACCGCGTGCTACGTCAAAGGCTCTCAGAGCGTGCTTGACCGCATCTGCTCCGAGCTCGGCATCGAAGAAGGCGAGTGCACGGAGGACGGCAAGTTCTCTATCGAAGCGTGCCGCTGCATAGGCGCCTGCGGTCTCGCGCCGGTATTCACCGTGAACGGCGAGGTTTACGGCAAGGTCACGCCCGACGACGTGCCCGGCATTCTCGCAAAGTATAAAAACGCGGAAGACTGATGAGAGAGCTGTCGCTGAACATTCTCGACGTTGCGCAGAATTCCGTTTCGGCGGGAGCGACGCGCATTGAGATCGACGTGCTCGAAAATACCGGGACGCACATCCTGACCGTCCGCATCGCCGACGACGGCAGGGGGATGGACGAGCAGACCGTGCGTCGGCTGCCCGATCCGTTTTTCACCACGCGCACCACGCGCAAGGTCGGCATGGGGATCCCGCTGTTCAAAATGGCGGCGGAGATGACGGGCGGCACGTTTCTGATCGAGTCGGAGCCCGGCCGGGGCACGACCGTGACCGCGACGTTCCGGACAGACAGTGTGGACTGCACCCCCCTCGGCGACGTCGAATCCTCGATCTGCGCGCTGGCGACGATGAACGAGCAGATCGATATCGTATATACCCGCGCGGCGGACGAGCGGAAATTCGTTTTTTCGTCCGCGGAGATCAAAGCGATGCTCGACGGCGTGCCGCTGAACGAGCCGTCGGTGATGACGTGGCTTTCGGAGTATCTCAAGGAGAATGCCGCGGCGCTTGGAGATCTGCAACCGGGAGAATAAAGCGGCGGATATCCCCCTCTTTTTGACCGGGGTATGGGGCGGCGCCCCATCCGCAATTATTCATTATCCATTGTCCATTATCCATTATAATAACGGAGGAATCAGCTTATGAAGAGTGTAGAAGAGCTTTTGGCGATCAAGAACAAGGTCAAGGGGCAGATGAACGTCAGAAGTGAAAACGGCGAGGACAACATCCGGGTGCTCGTCGGCATGGCGACCTGCGGTATCGCCGCGGGCGCGCGCCCCGTTCTCAACGCCCTTGTGGAAGAGGTCGCGAAGAGAAATCTTTCCAACGTTTACATTGCGCAGACGGGCTGCATCGGCGTCTGCCAGTATGAGCCGATCGTCGAGATCGTCGAACCCGGCAAAGAGAAGGTCACCTACTGCAAGATGACCCCCGAAAAGGCGATCCGCGTCGTGACGGATCACATCGTCAACGGAAAGCCCGTCGCCGAGTATACCATCGGCGCTGTCGCGAAATAATAAAGGAGGAAACAACGAATGTATCGTGCTCATGTGCTTGTCTGCGGCGGTACGGGATGCACCTCCTCACACAGCCCCGAGATCATCGACGCTCTGAATGAAGAGCTCAAGGCGAAAGGGCTTGAAAACGAGGTTCAGGTCGTCCGTACCGGCTGCTTCGGTCTGTGCTCGAACGGACCGATCATGATCGTCTATCCCGAGGGCTGCTTCTACAGCCAGGTCAAGGTGGAGGACGTTCCCGAGATCGTCGAAGAGCATCTGCTCAAGGGCAGAATCGTCAAGAGACTGCTTTACAGCGAGACGCTGACGCAGGAGGAAATCAAACCCCTCAACCAGACCAATTTCTATAAAAAACAGCGCCGCGTCGCGCTGCGCAATTGCGGCGTGATCGACCCCGAAAACATCGAGGAATACATCGCGGTCGACGGTTATCAGGCGCTTGCGAAATGCCTGACCGAGCTGACGCCGGAGGACGTCATCAAGATCGTCTCCGATTCCGGTCTTCGCGGCAGAGGCGGCGGCGGATTCCCCACCGGCAGAAAGTGGAGTTTCACCGCGGCGAACAAAGCGGATCAGAAATACGTCGTCTGCAACGCCGACGAGGGCGACCCCGGCGCGTTCATGGACCGTTCCGTGCTTGAGGGCGACCCCCACTGCATCATTGAGGCCATGGCGATCTGCGGTTACGCCACCGGCGCGACCGAAGGTTACGTATACGTCCGTGCGGAGTATCCGATCGCGGTCAAGAGACTTGAGAAAGCCATTGAGGACGCGAAGGCTTACGGTCTTCTGGGCAAGAACATTTTCGATTCCGGCTTCGATTTCGATCTGCACGTCCGTCTCGGCGCCGGCGCGTTCGTCTGCGGCGAGGAGACCGCGCTGATGACCTCCATCGAGGGCAACCGCGGCGAGCCCCGTCCCCGTCCGCCTTATCCGGCGGTCAGCGGTCTGTTCGCGAAGCCCACGACTGAGAACAACGTTGAGACCTTCGCGAATATTCCCCAGATCGTTCTGAACGGCCCCGAGTTCTTCAACACCATCGGCACCGAGACCAGCAAGGGCACCAAGGTCTTCGCGCTCGGCGGCAAGATCAACAACACCGGTCTTGTCGAGATCCCGATGGGCACTACCCTGCGCGAGATCGTCGAGGATATCGGCGGCGGCATCCCGAACGGCAGAAAGTTCAAGGCCGCGCAGACCGGCGGTCCCTCCGGCGGCTGCATCCCCGAGAAATTCCTTGATACCCCGATGGATTACGACTCGCTGCTCAAGATCGGCGCGATGGTCGGCTCCGGCGGTCTGATCATTATGGACGATACCTCCTGCATGGTCGATATCGCGAAGTTCTTCCTCAAGTTCACGGTCGACGAGTCCTGCGGCAAGTGCACCCCCTGCCGCGTCGGTACGAGAAGGCTGCTCGAGATCCTCGAGAAGATCACCGACGGCAAGGGCACCATGGAAGATCTCGACACCATGGAAGCGCTCTGCTATTACATTAAAGATAACTCCCTGTGCGGTCTCGGTCAGACGGCTCCCAACCCGGTGCTTTCCTCCTACCGTCACTTTAAAGAGGAGTATATCGCTCACGTGCGCGACAAGAAGTGCCCGGCGGGCGTCTGCAAGAACCTCGTTCAGATCACGATCGATCCCGAGAAGTGCAAGGGCTGCTCCGCCTGCTCGAGAAAGTGCCCGGTCGGCGCGATCTCCGGCAAGATCAAAGAGCCCTTCGTCATCGACCAGTCGAAGTGCATCAAGTGCGGCGTCTGCATCGAAACCTGCCGCTTTGACGCGATTTCGCGTAAATAAGGAGGGACGGAACAATGGCTAACGTAAATATTAAAATCAACAACAGAGAGTATTCCGTTCCCGCCGGCATCAGCATTCTTGAAGCCGCGAGACTTGCGGGAGTCGAGATCCCCACTCTTTGCTATCTGAAGGAAGTCAACGAGATCGGCGCCTGCCGCATCTGCGTCGTTGAGGTCAAGGGCGCGAGAAGCCTCGTCGCCGCCTGCGTGTTCCCGGTCGCCGAGGGCATGGAGGTCCAGACCAATTCTCCCAAGGTCATCGCTTCGCGCAAGACCACGCTCGAGCTGCTGCTTTCCACCCATAAGAAAGAATGCCTTTCCTGCGTGCGCAGCGGTAACTGTGAGCTTCAGAAGCTCTGCAAGGACTACGGCATTGAAGACGCGCACCGCTTCGACGGCTTCCGCCCGAAGTATGAGATCGACGCTTCCGCGTCCCATATGTACAGAGACGACGAGAAGTGCATCCTCTGCCGCCGCTGCGTCGCGGTCTGCAACAAGAATCAGGCGGTCGGCGTTATCGGCGCGAACGACCGCGGTATCGATACGCATATCGCATCGCCCTATGAGATGCCCCTGAACTCCACCTCCTGCGTCTCCTGCGGCCAGTGCATCACCGCCTGCCCGACGGGCGCGCTCAGCGAGAGAGACGACACCCAGAAGGTCTTCGACGCGATCAACGATCCCGAAAAGTTCGTCGTCGTGCAGACCGCTCCCGCGACCCGCGTGGGTCTCGGAGAGGAATTCGGCTATCCGATGGGCTCGATCGTGACCGGCAAGATGGTCGCCGCGCTGCGCCGTCTGGGCTTTGACAAGGTGTTCGACACCAACTTCTCCGCGGACCTGACCATTATGGAAGAGGCGACGGAGTTCCTGCAGAGATTCACAAAGAAAGAGAATCTTCCGCTGATCACCTCCTGCTCCCCCGGCTGGATCAAGTTCTGCGAGTTCTATTATCCCGAGATGATCCCGCACCTGTCCTCCTGCAAGTCCCCGATGGGCATGTTCGGCGCCACCGCGAAGACCTATTACGCCGACAAGATGGGGATCGCTCCCGAGAAGATCTTCTCCGTCGCGATCATGCCGTGTACCGCAAAGAAGTTCGAGGCGGAGCGTCACGACCATTCCGCGATCAAGGGCATTCCCGATATCGACGCGGTCCTCACCACCCGTGAGCTTGCCCGTATGATCAAGAAGCAGGGCATTCTCTTCAACGCTCTTCCCGACGAGGAGTACGACGCTCCGTTCGGGCTCGGCTCCGGCGCGGGCACGATCTTCGGCGCCACCGGCGGCGTGATGGAGGCGGCGCTTCGTACCGCTTATGAGACGCTGACCGGCGAGAGCCTGAACGACGAGAACATCAATTTCACGGACGTTCGCGGCACGCAGGGCATCAAAGAGGCGACCTACAACATCGCGGGCAACGAGGTCCGCGTCGCGGTCGCGTCCGGTCTTGCCAACGCGAAGAAGGTGCTCGATATGGTCAAGTCCGGCGAGAAGACCTATGATTTCATCGAGATCATGGCCTGCCCCGGCGGCTGCGTCAACGGCGGCGGCCAGCCCATTCAGCCCGCTTCGGTCCGCAACAACGTGGATATCCGCGCCGAGCGCGCCGCGGGTCTGTATCGGGACGATATCGGCCTTCCCGTCAGAAAATCACACGAGAATCCCGATATCAAGCAGATCTACAAGGAGTTCTACGGCGAACCCGGCAGCCATAAGGCGCACGAGTGCCTGCATACCGGCTATACCGTCAGAAAGAAGTATTAAGGTCAAAAAACAACCGGGCGAAGCACCTGCTTCGCCCGGTTCAGACTGTCGATAAAGCGGCAAAACCATTTGCAGCGTCATTATTCAACAGATAAATCAACCGGATCATTTCAGGATCTGAGACTGCAGAATCAGAAAGAACATCTGAAGACGCTGAAATAGTGATCCGTTGGAATCACTTCTTCAGCTTCGCAAAGAATTGGAAGATTTTGTTCAACAGTCCGACCATCCATTTCAGGACTCTTTGAATCCCTTCCTGCACGCGCTCGATCAGCGTCATATCCGTATCTTTGATCTCTTCGTTTTCGCTTGTCACGGTAACGAGGCGGAAGGAATCCGTTTCCCCTGCGGCAACCAGACTGCAAAGTTCGTTGAAACTGACATTTTCCCATTCATCTGCTCCGTTTATGACCAAGACGGAGAATTCGGCGCCGGTAAGGGTGTCTTCGGAGGAAAGCGAATACCGTCCGGTGCTTTCGTTAAACACGTAAAACGACAGATCCTCCGAAGTATATGAGTCAAACCGTACCGCGCGGATGTCGTCGTAAAAACCGCACATTACGGTCATCAGATCAAACAGCGCATAGGCGTCCATCGTAACGCTGCCTTCGATATACAGCGTTCCGTCGGCGAAAGAATAAGGGATCACACGACAAGCGTCCGGCAGCGAACCGCTGTGCGGGCGTGTTTTTTCTTCATACAGCGAAAAAGCGGCAGTTCCGGCGAACGCTTCATCTTCCACTGCGACGCTGTCGCGGCAGATTACAGTTCCGAGCGCGGCGTTTGCCGCAAACGCCCCGGCGCAGAGCCGCGTTCCTCCGCAGAGTACGACCGATTTCAGCCCGGTAAGACTGCGGAACGCGCCGTTTCCGACCGTCGTGATCCCGTCGCCGAGGATCAGCGCCGTACAGTCTTCCGCATATTCGGCAAAAGGAGACGCGTCTGTGCTCGGCTCCGTCGGGACGGAACCGCTGCCGGAAACGGTCAGGATGCCGTTTTCAAAGTCGAACGACAGGCCTTCGTATCCGGTCTCGTTCTCCGGTACGCCGGTCGGCTCGGTCGGATCGGTAGGCTCGGTCGGATCGGTAGGATCAGTCGGATCGGTCGGATCAGTCGGCTCGTCATGCGCGTAAAGTCGGGCATACCCGTCGAGATCGATATAGACGGCGGGGCAGATCCCAACGTCAAAGCTGCTGCTTTCCACCGGATCGGTACAGATTTCGCCGGTGCTGTCGATACATCCCTGATAACACGCGTTTGTGCCGGGACTTCGCAGGAACCAGAAATCGTTGTCCGGAAAAACAGCCGGGTTCTGATCGTTGTAGTTTTCAAGTCCCAGCGCCCGGGCATAGTCCGTACCGACGCGGATCCGGCTTGTGTCATCCGGGAACCAAACCTCGTTTTCCGCTTCGTCGTAAGACAGAAGAAACACGTTATCACTCGTGTTTTCAAAGGCATAGCGCGTATAGGATTCCGGCATCCCGGTCAGCTCATTATTCTGTTCATTCAGGATCAGAAGCCCGCTTTCCTCCCCAAGGAACGCGATCTCGGAGAATAAGCCGTTCAGCCACCCGCGGATACTGCTGTACGCGTAGTTGTTCAGATAATACTGATGCTGCGCGTCGGAATAGTAAACAGAATAAACAGTGCGGTTGATCGGCTGCGTATCAAGGATATCGTTCGCAATCAGCAACCCGCTTTCCGGATCGAGCACCGTCCATTCGATCGGCTCGAAACGGAACCAGAAAACGGTGTTCAACGAGTAACCGTATCTCTGCTGCGGACTGGGATTGTTGAACCGCGAGTAATAGACAGCGCGGTAAGTCTCGCCGTCGAGCGCGACGTCTTTTAAGAAAGCGTATTCGTCCTCCGCCAGATCCGTATACTCCATCGGTCGCCACGCGGCGTCTGCGGAAGACGTTTCCAGCGACGCGATCAGCTCCGCGTCCGTGACCCGCGTCTGCGGATAGCTGCCGAATTCGATCACGTCGCCGGGGGAATATACCGAAACGGGCTCCGGGACGGTCGTTCCGTCGGCTCCCGTCAGATCAGTCGTCGGAGTTGCCGTACCCGCTTCCCACAGCGTCCGCAGTGTGCCGGGAGAAAAACGGAACGCAGGGCGGATCCCCAGCGTGCCGTACGTCGAACAGCTGCTGTAGATACCAAGGATAAGCGCCTGATTGGAAACTCCGCTGACTCGATACGAAAGATTCCCGGACGACCGGAGCAGCCAATCCGCATTGCCGTCATATTCGCCGCCGATCACATGCAATAATCCTTGACATTTTGCGTAATCAGACCCCGTTGCCATGCGGGCTGGATCTTCCGTCCATGCATCCGCAATAAAGCCGTAGTCGGGATTTCTCACCTCATCGGCGGATAAAAGAAATACCTTCTCCTCGGTCGGTTCCCAGTTGAATTGTCCGTTCGCGGTCGGATTTGCAGAGGTGTTAACAAGCGTCGATTCTGTTATGAGCGTATATTCTTCCGCGGTAAACGCGGTTGTGCAGAAGGTCTCTTCTATCCATCGGCGGACCGAGCTGTTAATATAATCATTCGCGTAATATGTTCCCTCCGCGTCACTGTAGTAATATGGATCCGAATAATAAACCGTGTTGTTGTATGCCTGCGCGTCGATCAGAATATCGCACATGACGAATTCCGATTCGGAATTCAGAATCCTCCAGAGTAAAGGCTCCCAACGAAACCAGTAACGGTTTTCGGGATAATAACCGTTCCTTTCCTGAATAGTATAGTCGACGGTCGGTTCTTTATAAACAACGTACGGTCTGTATTGTGTAAAGTATACGCCCCGATATTTCAGACCGTCGTATGTGACGTCGCAGTACTGCATCCAGTCGCCCTGCGACATCGACCCGATTTCGCCGTTGCCGGAGTAATACCCGTAGGAAATCCATTCCGTACCGTCGCCGAGTCCGTTCAGCGCGGCGATCAGCTCCGCGTCCGAGACGCGCGTCTGCGGGTAGCTGCCGAATTCGATCACGTCGCCGGACCTGTATTCTTCCGATTCCGCTTTCACGACGGAGAAACAGACCGGCAGCGCGCCGAGCAGCAGCACAAGCGCCAGAAGCGCGGTGGTCAGTTTACCGGATTTCTTCATTTTCTTCACCGTATCCTTCCTGCAATTCCAGCAGCAGCTCCGCCGTAAAACGCCTGTCCGCAGACGAGAGCGTCAGGCTGCCGTTGTATTTTTTTGATATGTCTTTAACGTTTTTCAGCCCGATCCCATGTCGTTTGGGATCTATTTTTGTTGTCTTCGGCAGAGCGCCGCCGGGGAGGCTTGCTGTCTCCCCGATGGGATTTTCCGTCGTCAGCAGCAGTATGTTGCCTGTGACCGAAGCGGTTGTTTTCACATACCGAGGCGCGCCCTCCGGCAGCGAGGCGCATGCTTCCAGCGCATTGTCGAGCAGGTTCCCGACGCAGACGCACATATCCTTTGGCGCGATCCCCCATTCCGGAATCATCCCGTCGAAGCGCAGCTCCGTATTCTGCCGCAGCGCGGCGGCATATTTGACGTTCAGAAGGGAGTTCACGACGGAATTGCCAGTGGAAAACCGCTGCAGCGTTCCGGAAGCGTCCCGGGTGAGCTCGTCCATATAAGCCCGCGCGCCGTTCAGGTCGCCATGCTCGAGCATCGCGTTCAGCGCGATCACATGATTCTTGTAATCGTGGCGGAACCGCCGCAGCGCCTCGTCGGAGCGCTCCTTTTGGGATTCGTAAAGAAGCTGCTCGTTGAGCCGCTGCAGAATGCTTTTCTGGGTGTGGATCAGATACAGCACCCTTGCCGCGAGCCAGAGCAGCGAAAGGAACATCAGGCAGGCGGATACGGCGTACAGCACATTGTACCACGCACGACTCATTCCGAATTCTTTATAATACGCGCTCAGCTCAAACAGCAGCAGCGCCGCGAGCATCCACCACGGAAGCTCCGAGAACGCGCCGGCCAGCAGATTCAGCGTTTTGTGCGCCGAGACGCGCAGGATCCCCGCGATCACCGGAAGCGACGCGCAGATTCCGAAAACAAGCTCGGGAATCACCCTTTGTGAAAACAGCGGCGAAAGAAACGACCAGAGCATTTCCCCCGTCCCGTAATAGATAAACAGCACCGCGACGCTGCGGAAGACCCGCGGGCGGCGGAACAGAAGAAACGTCGCCGCAGCCGCCGTAACCGTGGCGAGAAAATCCAGAATTTCCCACGCGTCCTGCGTTGCCGGCGTCAGCAGAAAAAACCCGGCAGCCCAAACGCAGACGCAGACCGCTGCGCAGGAAAGGAGACCCCGCAGCCTCAGACGCGGGGTCTCTCCGAACCCGCGATTTAAAAGCAGCAGGAAACCCGCCAGCGCCGCAAGCTCTTTCAGACAAAACAATACGCAAGTCAAGACCATACTATTTGCTCATCCTGATGTATTTTGCCATCGCCCGGTTGAAAGCGGAGATTCGTCTGCGGCTGAGCTTTACCCGCTCTCCGCCGCGCATCACAAGCGTGTCGTCTTCTCTCTTTTCGATATAACGGAAGCCGACGAGAAACCGTCGCTGCGTACGGAAAAAGTATACGTCGCCGAGCTCCGTTTCAAACTGCGCGAGCGACCGGACGGATTCCACCGTCTCCCGCTCGGTGCGGACGACGACCCCGCGCTTCACCGCCTCGATATACATGATCTGCGACGACCGCACAAAGACCGGGTGCTTGACCGAGCCGGTGAGCTCCACGGTTCTGTCGGACTGCGCTCGCTGTGCGTAGAAGGACAGCGCTTCGGTCAGCTTTTCCTCTGTCACGGGCTTGAGCAGGTAGCGCAGCGCCTCGGTTTCGTAACCCTCGGCGGCGTATTCCAGATACGCCGTGACAAAAATAATCGACGTTACGGCGTTCTCCTGCCGGAGCTCCCGCGCGAGCTCCACCCCGCTTTTTCCGGGCAGCAGACAGTCGATCAGCACAAGGTCATAGAACCGCCGCGACGCAAGGAACGCTTCCGCGTCGGGGAAAATATCCTCCTCGCCGATCTCGCACGCAAAGGGGGCGCACGTCTCCGTCATCTGCACAAGCTCCGTCGCCTGCGCAGCGTTATCTTCAACGATCGCGATCCGCATATCAAAACCCGCCTTCGGAATATTTCTTAAAACCAGTATAATACAACATGCGGAAGATTACAATAGAGGATTTCCGGAATCCGCGTGAACGATAGAGTTTGCGGGGGTGAACGGTATTTTTTTCTTTTTCGGTGCATGGTATAATAATAAAAAATAAGAATCAAAAGGAGACTTAAAAAAATGAAAAAACAGACAAACAGGATCCTTGCGGTGTTGCTCGCGATCATAATGACGGGGCTGACGCTGCCGGTAGGGCAATTCGCTCTTGCCGCAAAAGGTACACTCGGCGATGTGAACGGCGACGGTAAGGTCCAGTCGAACGACGCCCGTATGGTACTGCGAGCCGCCGCAAAACTTGAGGAGCTGACAGAAGAACAGAAAAAATATGCAGACGCGAATTTTGACGGAAAAATCAACTCCACCGACGCGCGCTTGGTGCTGAGGGTTGCGTCAAAAACCGAGGTTTTGACATGGCCGGATGAGACAGAGCCTGCAGAGCCGTCGACAGAACCGACAGAGGCGCCGACAACGGAAGCCCCGACAACCGCGGCTCCGACGACGACTGAACCTGCGGCTCCGACGACGACTGAACCTGCGGCTCCGACGACGACTGAACCTGCGGCTCCGACGACGACTGAACCTGCGGCTCCGAC
>JAFRPB010000178.1 GCA_017429345.1 Clostridia bacterium
ACGGCTGACATCTGACTTCTTTTCACTGGAAAAAATCATGCATTCTTTCCGGTCTGGTTTGGTGTGCCCCTTTTCGGTTATTGAAAAAATTTCACTTTTTTCTCATTTTCCTATTGACTTTTTGTTTGCAGACTCCGTTTGTTCATTTTTTCAGTACAACATTATATTATAATAAACTGTTATTGTATTTTTTTTCTCTCTCTGTGAACAAATCATTAAAACATCCCGGGAAACGGTCCCGGACGGGCGCGGCCGGTTCCCGGACCCGACCCTGTAAAAAAGCAGGATCCCGGTTTCCCGGGATCCCGGGATAACACACGATCGCGGTATCACGCCGCCGAAGCGTTCCTGATCCATACCAGTTTCGCGGACAGCGCGACAGCGACCGTCATCCCGGCGAGTAACGCCTCGATCACAATGATCGGCACTTCCATGCCGCTCATCACAACGGTCACGCCGTCCACGGCAGCGTGGATCAGCACCGCGGCGGGATACAGATAAACCTTTTTCTTATTCTTCGCAGCAAACCACACCAGCACGGAAAGCGAGATCTGCAGCGCGGCGGCAAACACGCGCTCGATAATGCCGGGCAGGAACATATAGGGCTTCGTCTGCGTCAGAGTATCAAGCGTCGGCTGCAGCTGTTCGAGCGCCTCTGCGGGCAGCGACGCGGTCATCGCGGAGAGCTGACCGAGGTTCATCATAATCGCCAGCGCGATATTGCCGAACATGGCGACTCCGAGCAGCATCGCCGCCTCGAGCCCGCCGTGCCCCGCGCCGTACATCATAGCGTTGATATCCCGGCACTGATACTTTTTCAGCACGGTGCGGAACGCGAGAAAACGACCCGTCTCCTCAAAGATCCCCGCCGCAAGACCGCCGTACAGCGCGTAAAGCCAGATATTGTTTTTGATCGTCTCGCCGACGGCGGAGCCGAGCACGAGCTGATGCATAAGCGATTCAAGCGTCAGAGCGAAGACGAACATCACCGCGCAGCCGATAAAGAACGGCGGGAGATCCGCGCGTTTTTTCAGCCGGAAATACAGAAACAGCGCGACCGGGATCGCGAAGCCCGCGATCCCGGCGGCTGCCATGCACACGATGGAAAGGATCGGAACGGTCATATTCATTTCTTCTCCTCCTTTTCTTCCTCGCGGGCGACCTCGACGCAAAAGCCGTGATGACCGCACGAGGTGCAGGTCAGCCTGCGGGTTTTCGGCGTGTGAGACGCGAAAAACGCTTCTTTGAACGTCGGCCGGAATACCGTGTGGCACTGCGGGCAGATGTAAGAAACGTGCGTGAAATAATACCGGGAGATCAGCACGCCCCACGGGATCGCGACGAGCGCCCAGATCACGAACAGCCACCAGAAGCCCTTTGTGATCCACAGGATGATCGCAACCCATTGCAGCGCCGTCACCGGCAGGCCGGTGAGCAGCATCGTCAGATGATTTTTTTTCAGATTTGTTTTGTTGGACATGGTATAAGCTACGTCGCCGATGGATTCAACGGAGAACGCCTCGACGCTCTTCAGCTCCCGGCGCAGCGTCTCGAGCTTTTCAAGCTTCTCCCGCCGCTCGCCGATCTCTTCGCGCAGCTCCCGCTCCTGCTGCTCGAGCAGCAGCGAGATCACGCTGCCGGGATCCTCTTCGGCAAGCAGCTGAGAGATCGTATCGATCGAAAGCCCCAGCTCCCGCAGAAAGCAGATCACGCGCATGCGGCGCAGATCGTCTTCGGAATACAGTCGCCTGCCGCCCTCGGACAGTTCCGACGGTGCGAGAATGCCGCGCTTATCGTAATACTGCACCGTGCGGACCGTGACGCCGCAGAGCTTCGCAAGCTCCCCCGTCGTGTATTTTGACATAGCTTTTCGCCTCCTTCACGCCGAGTATAACACGTGACGCAGCGTCACGAGCAATACCTGACGCAGGGGGATTTTTTAAAAAATACCGTTTTTTTGCCGTATTTTCGTCTCAAACGATCAGGCGGCGGTAATTTTCCGCGATCTGCGCGTAAGAATACCCGGAGCGCAGCTCGTAAAGAAATCTGCCCGCGTAGCCGACCTCCTCAAGCGCCGAGAGGATCGCTTCCCAGTCGTTTTTGCCCTCGAGCGGCAGCCAGTGCTTTTCATCGAGGAAATCGTAATCGGAAACGTGCAGGGTCAGGATCTTTCCGCCGACGGCGCGGATATAGTGCGCGTTGTCTTCCGTAAGGCTGTGGTTCGTGTCGAAAACGACCCGCAGCGCCGGGATATCGTTCAGAAAGCGCAGCATCTCGTCCGAGGTGCGGCAAAGACAGGTCCGCGGCAGATTTTCAAGGCAGAGCGTCACGCCGCTGCGTACCGCGGCCTCGCATACGCGCCCGATCGTATCGACCGCGGCGTCCAGCCGCGCAGGACGGTCTTTGTCCCGATACGGCTCGCCGGAGGGATGGATCACGGCAAGCCCGATTCCCGCGTCGCCGCAGGCGCGCAGCAGCTCCGACTGCTTTTCGACGACGTACCGGCGCATCGCCGGATCGAAGGACGCGGGATCAATTTCGAGGAAGGGCGCAAAGGGCAGATGCAGCGACGAAATTTCGACGCCGTGCTCGCGCGCGAGGGAAACGATCTGCCGCGCGCGGTGGGGAAAGTCGAGCTCGTCGTAAAACGGATCGATCTCGCCTGAAGAAAGCTCGATCTGCCTGATGCCCGCCTGCGCGAGCGCGTCGAAAGAGCTCGCGTTCATTTCGCCGGGCCCGACGGACAGGGCCAGCGGCCAGGATCTGCGGTCTGACATATGAAACTCCTTAAAACTGTCTGTGTTCAATCGTAAAATCCTTCGCCCCTGCTGACCATCGTTCCGATCCCGCATTTCGGACATTTGTTTTTCGATGATCTCGGGTCCGGAATAATGTTCCTTCCTGAGGTCTTATCAAAGCTGTTCTTTCACAAAAACGACCGAGCAGGGCGCGGAGGTCACCATCACGCTCTCCTGATGAAAGAACGCGCAAAGATCCTTCGCGATCTCCGTCACGGTCTCGTCGGGAACGCCCATTAACGTCAGAGAAAGCGTGTTTTCCTCCGTATAACGTCCGTCCTCGTGAAAATAGCCGCCGTTGATCCGCTGTACCGAAAACGCGACGCCGTAGCTGCGGCAAACGTTTTTGAGGATCGAAAGATACTTTTCCGTGACGAACCGCTGTTCGCCGGTATCCGCGTCGTTCAAGCCGACGTAGATCGTTGATTGGTTTGTTTCGGGCATATAGGCTGCCTCCTTTTTATGTTTCAGAGAGAAAAAATCACATTCCGCGAAGCGGAATATATCACATCTTGCGCAGCAAGATATATCGCATTTGCCGACAAGGCAAATATATCGCAAATTCCGCAAGGAATTTATATCGCCATCAATAATTATCGTTATCGATCATCTGCATTATAATTCGTCAACAAAGAAGTCACTGTCAACTTTTTTTATTTCGTAGATCTGTTCAACGGAAACACCGACGTTATGTTTTATCATCAGTTTTGTAAGCATCGTTCCATCCACAAGCACTACTTTAACCCCGAGTAAGTTTTCAGCATATTGTACTGCCCCTGAAGAAAACTTTGCCGTTGTAATAAACAACCCTTTTTGTGCCTGTTGACCTTGGAGCGCCCCGACGAATTTCTGAATTTCAGGTTTGCTGACCGTTGTATCGGGAGACCATTGTTTCGCCTGAATATAGATATTGCTGAATCCAAGCTGATCCTCTTTGATTATTCCGTCTATCCCGCCATCATTCGATTGCTGCGTTACCCTGCCGGCATCGTCAATACCGTTGCCATATCCCATATTAAGGAGCATTCTTACTACAAGTTTTTCAAACCCCGAGGGAGACAACTTCATTATTTCATCCATTATCTGATCTGCCAACACACTTGTTATCTGTTGATATGCCGCGTCCAGACTTTCCATGGGTGACGCATCTTTTTCTTCTGTATTTTCGTCATCTTTACCCGTTTCAAGTTCATTACCTTTGGAAATGCTATGAAACGCCCTGAAACTATCCGATCGTTCCAAATACGCCAAATCAATTTTTTCACCGGAATTAAGCGCTTTCAGTCCTTCTGACGTAATACGATATTTTCCGCGCGAGGGAGTTTCTATTAACCCTGCTTTATCCAAATAAGTTCTTGCCCATAACACACGATTATCAAAAATGCACTGTCTTCCGCTTGGAAGCATTTGAACCCGGTCAACATCGGAAATATGCATTTCCGATGCAATTATTTCTCGGACTTCTTTTGCTGTGTGTAATTCACCGTCTTTAATTGCACGCAAGAAGCTTTCAAAGAATTCAAAAAATTTCGGGACAGCCATCTAAAACGTCTCCTTATGATTCATTCTGTCTTTTGTTTTGTTGTTGTAATGGAAGCAATCAGTTTTCGGCGAATCAATCCACATTTTTCACTTGTTTTTTTAAACTGAGTCTCGGAAATAGTATTCAGTCTAAATAATAACTCGAGCCAATACTCTGTTTCATAAGACTCTTTTAATGCGATCTCCAGTTTATTAATAAAGTCCGCTTTGCTCTGTGCATATTTAGCTTCATGTGCGTTTGCGCCGATTGAAGAACATGACCGGAGCAATTGGTTGGTATAAACGGATCGACCTTTGATAGTATCGCACATTTCGGTGATCTCAACGGTAAGTTCAAGGGCAAGGTCTTTTATCGTTTTATTTGTCATATTTTTTCCTCTCGAACAAGGCTCTGATTTCTCAAAAGTAAACCATTTGTTTTATGACGATATAATGCGCTGCCGCGCATTGCGATATGGCGCGCGTGTTCCGCGCACCGCGATATGCGCTCGTTCCTCGCGCGTGATATGTCCGGCAAAGCCGGACGTTTTCTCGTCCCGAAGGGACAAACTACATTCCGCGAAGCGGAATATATCACATCTTGCGCAGCAAGAAATATCGCATTTGCCGACAAGGCAAATATATCGCAAATTCCGCAAGGAATTTATATCGCAAAACCATTTGTTTTATGGAGAAATAATGCGGTTTCGCGCATTGCGATATGCCGCGCGAAACCGCGCGCCGCGATATGCGCTCGTTCCTCGTGCGTGATATGTCCGGCAAAGCCGGACGTGATTATTACCGAAACGTCTTATTATACTTTGCAACCCACGCGCGGACCTTCTGCGGGTCGTACTCCTCGGGCAGCGCCGCCTTGACGCCGCCGAGCGAGGCGACCTTGCCCGCCACGCTCACAAGCGAGGGCATGAGCTTCGGTTTGCGCAGGACGTTCGCTTTCTCCAGAATTTCTTTCGCCGAATATTTGCCGCGCTCGCCCATTTCCTTGGCGGTCATAATATGTTTCTCGAAGAAGAAATCGATATCCGCCGCACAGAGCGAGGAGAGGAAATTCTTCAGGATCAGGTCGAAATAATATCGCTCGGCGTCCTTTCTGATGCAGTCGCGGTTGTATTGCCACAGGACCCCGACCGAGGTATCGCCGTCCGAGGCGATCACGGTATCGGCAAGTCGTCTGCCGGAGCCCATGCTCAGCCCGATGCCGGAGCCGCTCAAAGGCTCGGTCATAAAGGCGGAATCGCCCACCGCGGCGTAGCCGTTCGCGACGAACACCGGCGCGTGGCCGCGCAGCGGGATGCGCGCGAAATACCCGCCCCGCAGGAGCTTATCGCCCATATAGGGGTATTCCTTTTTGAAATCGTTGACGCTGGCGTCGACCTGCTCCTGCGTCAGGCCTCCGAAGCCGCCGACGAGCACGTCCATGAATTCCTCGCCGGTGATCATCCAGTCCATGCCGGGCTTGCCGCAGTGGAAGAAATAAACGATGTACGGCGGATCGGACGCGCCCTCGCCGGTTTTTTCGAAATATCCGCGCCAGCCGTAGAAAATATCGCTGTTTTTCAGCTCCTTTTCGATCCCGAACCGCGCGGGCAGGGAACGGCGCACGGGGGAATCCATGCCCGCCGCGTCCACGACGAGATCGGCAAAAACGGTCTCGGTCTCACCGGCGCAGCGGACGCGCAGCCCCGTCACCCGGTCGCCCTCGCAGACCGCGGAGAGGATCTCGCGCTCAAACAGCAGCTCGACGCCGCTCTCCTCTGCGAGCGTAAAAAGATATTCGATCAGCACCTTGCGGTCGATCATCGCAAAGGTCGGATCGACGTCCGGATAGAGCTTGATCTTTTTTGCGGTGCTGAAATACGCCATGCGCTCCGGGGGCAGAAAGGTCCCCTCGGGCGGCTCGGGCAGCCCCGCGCCGTCAAACAGCCTGCGCGGCACCGCGTCGTGCCAGTCGTAGCCGAGCTCTGCGCGCACACGCTTTTCATACAGTTTTACGGAATAGCCCTGTTTCGCGAAATGGATCGCGGCGACGAGACCTCCGTGCCCCGCGCCGGCGATGAGAATGTTCTTCATATGTGCCTCCGAAGTGATGGATTTGTGAGATGTGAAAAGTGAAATGTGAGATGTGAAATGTGAGATGTGAAATGTGAGATGTGAAATGTGAGATGTGAAATGTGAGATGTGAAATGTGAGATGTGAAATGTGAGATGTGAAATGTGAGATGTGAAATGTGAGATG
>JAFRPB010000179.1 GCA_017429345.1 Clostridia bacterium
CTGGAGGGCTTCAACAACAAAATCAAGGTCGCTAAAAGAATCGCTTACGGCTATCGGGATGAAGACTACTTCTTTACTCTGATCCGTTACCTTGCGTTGCCTTCAACGAAAAACCCATCCCCCAACTTTCCGTGAAGAACCAATAATTTTTCGTTTTTTTGATCATACGACCGTGGTCGGCCGTTATTTCCCGACGACCTTGTTATACATCTTGATATACTCGCCTGCGGCGTTCTTCCAGCTGTTGTCGCACTCCATGGCGCGCTTGCGCAGGATCTGCCAGCCCTCGGCGTTTTTATACCCCTCGATCGCTCTGTAGATCGTGTGCAGCATATCGTGGGCGTTGTAGTTCGCGAATGTAAAGCCGTTGCCCTCGCCGAGGCCGCTGTCGAAGACCGTATCTTTCAGGCCACCGGTCTCGCGCACGATCGGCACCGCGCCGTAGCGCAGGGCGATCATCTGCGACAGGCCGCAGGGCTCGCTCTTCGAGGGCATCAGGAACAGATCGGAGCCCGCGTAAATGCGCTTTGCGTATTCGCTCGAAAAGCCGAGCCGCAGAGAGAGCTTGTCGGGATGGCGCGCCTGCGCCTCGCGGAAGAAATTCTCATACTGCCACTCGCCGGAGCCGAGCACAACGACCTGAATATCCGCGTTGGAAAGCAGCTCGTCGAGCACCGCCTCCACAAGGTCGAAGCCTTTGTGGGATACCAGACGGCTGACGACGCCCATGACGGGCACGTCCGCGCGCTCGGCAAGGCCCGCCTCTTTTTGCAGCGCGGCTTTGCAGACCGCCTTGCCCGCGGGATCGGCGGCGGAAAACGGCGCGGCGATATCCGGATCGTTTTCCGGGTCATAGATGTCATAGCCTATGCCGTTCAGGATGCCCTGCAGCTTCCACTCCCGCTCGCGCAGGATGCCGTCGAGGCCGTGCGAATACCACGGATCAAGGATCTCCTTCGCGTAGGTCGGGCTGACCGTGGTCACCTTGTCGGCGCATTCGATGCCGCCCTTGAGCAGGTTCACGCAGCCGTCGTATTCCACCTTCTGCGCCTCATCCTGCGAGAGACCGAGCACGTCGCCCACAAGCTCCATGCCGTATTTGCCCTGATACTGGATATTGTGGATCGTGAACACCGTTTTGATGTTCTCAAAGCCCTCCCGGTTCGCGTAGAACAGAGAATAGTATACGGGCGTGAGCGCCGTCTGCCAGTCGTTGCAGTGGATCACGTCGGGCTTGAAATCAAGATAGGGGATCACCTCGAGGATCGCGCGGGCAAAGAACGCGTACCGCTCGGCGTCGTCGTAATAGCCGTAAAGCCCGTCCCTTTTGAAATAATACTGATTGTCGATGAAATAGCAGATCACGCCGTCCATACTCAGGCGGAACAGGCCGCAGTACTGCCGCCGCCACGCGACGGGCACGGTGATGTGCGTGACGAATTCCATTTTATCCTTATATTCCTGCGCGATCGTGTCATAAAGCGGCGTGATCAGACGGCAGCCGACAAGACGCTTGCGCAGCGCGCGCGGCAGGGAGCAGGCGACGTCGGCAAGTCCTCCGCTGACGGAGAACGGACGCGCTTCACTCGCGGCGTACAGTACTTTCATATTTTTGCCTCCTGTGTTTTTTGTGTTTTGTATTGTTCTGATAGTGTGCCTGACTTTGCCCCGCGCAGCATAGCTGCGTCGGTTGCCGCTGAAAACAGTCCACCGGACTGTTTTCTTAACGCGTCAATTGCGTGTTGCGTAAGAGATAAGAGATGAGCGATGAGAGCTAAGAAGTATCTTCCGCTTCAATCTTTTATCTCGAATCTTAAATCTCGTATCTCGACTCTCGTTTCTCGATTCTCATATCTCGGGGCTCGGGACTCGGGACTTGGGACTCGGGGCTCGGAAAGTCATCTGACAAAGCAAAGCTTTGTCAGATGACTTTCCCCTTACTGATAAACAGCGGGTAATTCTCCGCGCCGGAGAGGGTCTTGCCGGGGCGCAGAACGACGTTTTTATCCGTAATTACGCAGTTCGCCGTCGCGCCGGAGCTGATGAAGGTCTCCTGCATCAGCACGCAGTTTTTCACGACCGCGCCCTTCTCGACGCGCACGCCGCGCGAAAGCACGGAATTCTCGACCGTGCCGTCGATCACGCAGCCGTCGGCGATCAGGGAATTCTTCACACTTGAGCCGATGCCGTAAACCGTTGGCATATCGTCGCGCACACGGGTGAGCACCGGGCGCTCCTCGCAGAACAGCGCGTCGCGCGCCGCCTTGTCGAGCAGCGAAATGCTGATATCGTAATAGCTTTGCAGCGAATCGATCACGCGGCAGAACCCCGGGACCTCATAACCGCAGATCTTCAGAGAGCCGGGGTTGCGCATCAGGATATCCCGGTCGAAATCCTTCCACCCGTGGGCGGATGCCTCATGGATCAGACGCAGAAGCAGCGACTTTTTGAGCAGCATGATATTCACGGCGAACGCGCCCTCTTCGGTATCCTTCGGCGAGATCTCCATTTCCGTCACGCTCGCGTCGTCGCCGAGCTTCAGCACCGCCGTATCGGGAAGCTGCGGCAGCTTGCCCTTCGCGTATGCGAGGGTGATATCCGCGCCATTTTCCGCGTGGAACGCCGCCAATTTTTCAATATCGAGGTTGCACACAACGTTGCAGTCGGTCACAAGGATGTATTCCTCTTTCGTATGGTTGAGAAAATCCTCCGCGCCGCGCAGCATCGACATCTTGCTGCCGTAAGCGCCGACGCCCGAGAAATTGTAGGGCGGCAGCATAAACAGCCCCTCGCGTTTTCTCGCGAGGTCCCACGGCCTGCCGTTGCCGATGTGATCCATCAGCGAGCGGTAGTTGTTGCACATGGCGACGGCGACCTTTGAGACGCCGAAATCCACCATGCTCGAAAGCACGAAGTCAACGAGCCTGTATCTGCCGCCGAAGGGCACGGAGCCCATCGTGCGCACCGCGGTCAGCTCGGTCAGATAATTATCGTAATTGCTGGAATAGATGATTCCCGCCACGTCTTTTCCGATCATACAGATTCCCCCTCCGCTACGTCGTTGTCACACATGATTTTCGGCGCGACCTTCGCGTTTTTGCCGACCGTCACGCCGCCGCCGATCACCGCGACGCCCCAGGCGTCGAGGTTCTCCGTCTTTTCGGGGCACTCGCCGATATACGCGCCGGATTCCACAGTCACGTTCTCCGCGAGCATCGCGTACTGCACGACCGCGCCGCTCTTGACGACCGCGCCGGGCATCACGATGGAGTATTTGACCGTCGCGCCCTCCTCGATCGTCACGTTCGAGAACAGCACGGAATAATCGACCTCGCCGCCGATCTCACAGCCCGCGCTGACCATCGAATTCTCGACCTTCGCCGTATCGGCGATGTACTGCGGCGGCTGCGCGGTGTTCTTCGCGTAGATGCGCCACGTCTTATCGCCGAGATCGAGGTTCGCCTTCGGGTTGAGCATGTCGAGATTTGCCTCCCACAGGGAGTCAATCGTGCCGACGTCCTTCCAGTAGCCGTCGAACGGATAAGCGTAAAGCCGCTCCCCCGCCGTATGCATCGCGGGGATCACGTTCTTGCCGAAGTCGTTGGAGGACGAAGGATCCTCCTCGTCGGCGATCAGGTATTTGCGCAGCTTTGACCATGTGAAAATATACACGCCCATCGAGGCCTTGTTGCTCTTCGGGTTCTTCGGCTTCTCCTCAAACGCGGTGATCCTGCCGTCGGGATCGGTGAACATCAGACCGAAGCGCGAAGCCTCGTCCCACGGCACCTCGAGCATCGCGATCGTACACGCCGCGTCGTTCTTTTTGTGGAAGTCCAGCATTTTGGCGTAATCCATCTTGTAGATGTGGTCGCCCGAGAGGATCGCCACGTATTCCGGCGAATAGCGGTCGATGAAGTTGATATTCTGATAGATCGCGTTCGCCGTGCCCTTATACCACTCGGTGCCCTTGATCTGCTGATAGGGCGAGAGCACGTGCACGCCGCCGTCGGCGCGGTCGAGATCCCAGGGCTGGCCGTTGCCGATATAGTCGTTCAGCTCAAGGGGCTGATACTGCGTCAGCACGCCGACCGTATCGATGCCGGAGTTGACGCAGTTCGAAAGCGGAAAGTCGATGATGCGGTACTTTCCGCCGAAGGGAACGGCGGGCTTTGCGATGTTGTGGGTCAGGATCCCCAGTCTGCTGCCCTGCCCGCCCGCGAGCAGCATTGCGATGCATTCTTTTTTTCGTGCCATAATTTTCTCCTTATTATAAAAAGTGTGAAGAGTGCAGAGTGGAGAGTGAAGTTTCGGAAATCGCTCCGCGATTTGATCATAGAAGAGGGATCTAACTTTGTGCGCAGAATTGACGCCTGTATCTGCGTCAGTCCTGAACCGTCAGATATACCCGCACTATATAATCGGGGTAAGGGGCGCCGGCCCCTTCCGAAATTCCTCATTCCTCACTCCTAATTCCTCATTTTAAGATAAACCGTCGCCATGGCGGGGAGCTGAAGCGCGATCGAATCCGCCTTGCCGTGCATCGGCTTCGGCTCCGACTTATAAACGCGCTTTCTGACGCATCCCGTGCCGCCGAATTCCTTCGCGTCGGAACTGAACACCACCTCGTACGTGCCCTTCTTCGGCACGCCGATGCGGTATTCCCCGCGCGGGACCTTGGTGAAATTGCACGCGACGATCACGCTGCCTCGCGTCTCGCTCTTGCGCTCGAACGCGATCACGGAATTCGTGTTGTCGTCGCTGACGATCCACTCGAAGCCGTCCCAGGAATAATCGATCTCCCAAAGCGCGGGATTCTCTTTGTAAAACGCGTTGAGCGCCGCGGAATAATCCTTGAGCTGCCGGTGTTTTTCGTATTCGAGCAGCAGCCAGTCGAGCTCCTTGTGCTCGTTCCATTCGATGAACTGCCCGAACTCCTGCCCCATGAACAGCAGCTTTTTGCCCGGATGCGCATACATATAGCCGAGGAACGCGCGCACGCCCGCAAATTTTTCGTCGTAATCGCCGGGCATTTTGTTGATGAGCGAGCGCTTGCCGTGCACGACCTCGTCATGCGAGATCGGCAGAACAAAATTCTCTGAGAACGCGTAGAAGAACGAGAATGTGATCAGATCGTGATTGTACTTTCTGAAATACCCGTCCATGGAAAAATACTTGAGGATGTCGTTCATCCAGCCCATATTCCACTTGAAGTTGAAGCCGAGACCGCCCATATACACGGGCTTGGAGACCATCGGCCACGCCGTGCTCTCCTCGGCGACCATCATCACGCCCGGGAAGTCGCGGAACACCGCCTCGTTGATCTTTCCGAGGCACGCGACCGCCTCTAGATTTTCGTTGCCGCCGTTTTTGTTCGGGATCCACTGCCCGTCGTCGCGCCCGTAATCGAGATAAAGCATCGAGGCGACCGCGTCCACGCGGAGCCCGTCCACGTGATACACGTCGAACCAGAATTCCGCGTTGCTCATCAGGAAGCTGACGACCTCGTTTCTGCCGTAGTCAAAGACGCGCGTACCCCACTGATAGTGCTCGCCCTTCTTCGCGTCGGCGTACTCGTAGCACGCCGAGCCGTCGAACTCGTAAAGCCCGTTCGCGTCCTTCGGGAAATGCGCCGGCACCCAGTCCATGATCACGCCGATCCCGTTTTCGTGGCACTTGTTGACAAGATACATGAAGTCGTCCGGCGTGCCGTAGCGCGAGGTCACCGCGAAATAGCCCGTGACCTGATAACCCCACGAGCCGTCGAAAGGATGCTCCGCAAGGGGCATGAACTCAACGTGCGTATACCCCATATCGACGACGTAGGAGACGAGCTCGTCCGCCAGATCGCGATATGTAAAGAAGTTGCCGTTCCCATACCGCCGCCAGGAGCCCGCGTGGATCTCGTAGATGCTCACGGGCGAGGCGTAAGGCGAGCTCGCGGCGCGCCTGCGGAGCCATTCACCGTCCGTCCATTCAAATCCGCCGAGCTCGTAATACTTCGACGCGTTGTCCGGGCGTGTCTCCATATGGTAACCGTAGGGATCGCTCTTCATCAGCTCCCTGCCGTCGGCGGAACGAATGCAGTACTTATAAGCGTCGTAGACCTTGACGCCCTTGACCGCGCATTCCCACACGCCGCCGTCGGTAATACGCCGGCAAACGTTCGCGCCTGCGTCCCAGCCGTTGAAGTCGCCGACGACGGAAACACCCGCCGCCCGCGGCGCCCAGACGCGGAACGTGACTTCGTTTTTGCCCGTTCTGTGCGCGCCGAGGAACTCATAGGCGCGCGCGTTGTTGCCCTGATGGAACAGATAGATCGGATAATCAATATCATTCTTCTTTTCTTTTCCCATCGACTCACCTCCGATCGCGGAAACGATCATAAAGATACTTATACAGTGGTATTGTATCAAAGTCAAATGTATTTTTCAATAGTTTTTGACGAATTTGTCAGAAAAATTCGCAACTATTTTTATTGAAATGGTAATTTTGCACATATATCACCGGTGTTTTCTGTGACAATAGATAGAAACTACCGCTCCGTCAAAAAACGACGGAGCGGTGGTTTCAAGCCCGGGTCCGGGACTGTAGATTCTGATTTATCGGTAAAGTCCCGAGTCCCGAGTCCCGAGTCTCGAGTCCCGAGATACATAAGGCAAGAATGTGCGCCTTGGCAAAATATCGGGAAATAATAAGGTTTTCCATGGTGCCTCGTTTATTATTTTGAGTAAAATACGACCGCCTCGGGACTCGGAACTCGGGACTCGGGACTGTAAAAACCGACGCGCTGCGTCGATTTTTACGCGGGATTCACATGCACCATGATATGCTTCACCGCGGGGAATTCCTTTTCCACCGCGTTATGTACGCGCTCGGCGATCTCGTGCGTCGCCTCGAGCGTGCTCTGCCCGTCGGCGCGGATCTCAATATCCACATAGATCTTATTGCCGAACGCGCGCGTCTGCAGCAGATCGACGCAGATCACGCCCTCCTGCGCCCCGGCGACGGCGCGGATCGCATTTTCCGTCTCTTCGTCGCAGGAGCGGTCGACCATTTTATCCATCGCGTCTCGGAAGATATCGACCGCCGCCTTGACGATGAACACGCAAATCACGAGACTCGCGACGGTATCGAGCACCGGCAGCCCTAACCGCGCGCCGGCGATACCGATCAGCGCGCCGACCGAGGAAAGCGCGTCGCTGCGGTGGTGCCATGCGTCCGCACGCAGCGCGCCGGAATTGATTTTGATCGCGTAATGCCGCGTAAACCAGAACATCCCCTCCTTGACGGCGATGGAAACGACCGCGGCGACGAGCGCGAGCACGCCGGGCACGGCGATCTGAGCCGTTTCGCCGGAAAGGATCGTCCGCGCTGCGGTATAGCCGATGAACAGCCCGGAGATCAGAAGCACCACCGAAAGCACGATGGCGGCGACGCATTCGAACCGCTCGTGACCGTAGGGGTGATGCTCGTCGGGATCCTTCGAGGCGATCCTCACGCCGATGATCACGATGATGCTGCTGAATACGTCCGAAGCGGAATGGATCGCGTCGCTGACCATCGCGCCCGAGGACGCGAGCAGCCCCGCCAACAGCTTGAAAATACTCAACAGCAGGTTGCCGATGATGCTGACCGCAGACACGCGCGTCGCGGTTTTTTTGAACTGCTCCGCCGAAACGGAAACGGTTTTCTGATTCGGTTTCATAAGGATCCCCCCTTTCGCAGGATATGATGTGTGAGGAAGAATTGTGCCCGTCAAATGAAAAATAAAAAGTGAAAAATGAAAAATTCCGGAAAAGCGCTTCGCGCCTTTTTATTATATGTTCAGTAAGAGAATCTCGGAAAAAGAATGAGCAATGATAATGCGGAAGGACCCTGAAAAACAAAGTTTACGCACATCTATAATCAGGTACGGACGGAGTCCGTCCTTAATTTTTCATTTTTCATTCTTCATTTTTCACTTACATCCCGATTTACCGCACTGCCCGCAGTCTCCGCAGCATCCGCCCTTTTTCTTTTTTCGGACGGTGAAAACGACCGCCGCGGCGACGGCGAGGACGAGCAGGACGATCACGATAATATCCGCAGCACTCATATCACGCGCCTCCGATCAAGACGCCGACGAGGTGCGTAAGCAGCGCCGCGATCCACGCGATCGCGCACTGCCACAAAACGACGCCGACCGCCCATTTCACACCCATTTCACGGCGGATCGAGGCGATCGCCGCGACGCAGGGCGTATACAGAAGCGAAAACACCAAAAGACAAAGCGCCGACAGGGGCGAGAGCGCGCCGACGACGCCGCCCGCGAACAGGATCTCCATCGAAGAGACGACGCTTTCCTTCGCCATGAAGCCGCTGATCAGCGCGACGGCGATGCGCCAGTCCCCGAGGCCGACGGGCTTCAGGATCGGCACGAGCACGCCCGCGATCCCCGCGAGGATGCTGTTTTTGGAATCCGTCACAGGGTTGAATTTCAGATCGAAGCTCTTGAGCAGCCAGATCACGATCGTCGCGATCAGAATGACCGTAAAGGCGCGCTGCAGAAAGTCCTTCGCCTTTTCCCAGAGCAGGCGCAGCACGTTTTTCACGCCGGGGAGCCGATAATTCGGCAGCTCCATCACAAAGGGCACCGCCTCGCCCCGGAACAGCGTATTTTTATAGAGGAACGCGACGACGATGCCCGTCAGCACGCCGCCGAGATACAGCCCGATCATGATCAGCGCCTTGTATTTCGGAAAGAACGCCTCCACGAAAAACGCGTAGATCGGCAGTTTCGCCGTGCAGCTCATAAACGGCGTGAGCAGCACGGTCATTTTTCTGTCCCGCTCGCTCGGCAGGGTGCGGGTGGACATTACCGCGGGCACGGTACAGCCGAAGCCGATCAGCATCGGCACGATGCTTCTGCCCGAAAGCCCGATACGGCGCAGAAGCTTGTCCATCACAAACGCCACGCGGGCGATATAGCCGCTGTCCTCCATGATCGAGAGAAAGAAAAACAGCGTAACGATGATCGGCAGGAAGCTTAAAACGCTGCCCACGCCCTCGAAAATGCCGTCGCTGATGAGACCGTGCAGCGTCGCGTTGACGCCCGCGCGCGTCATCACGGCGTCTGCCGCCGCGGCGAGCGCGTCGACGCCCATCTCCGTCAGCTTCTGCAGTCCCGCGCCGATCACGTTGAAGGTCAGGAAGAACACAAGGCCCATGATCGCGATAAACGCCGGGATCGCGGTATATTTGCCCGTCAGGATCCGGTCGATCCTCTCGCTGCGGATGCGCTCTTTGCTCGCTCCCGGCTTTTTCACTGTCTGACGGCAGACCTTTTTGATGAACGCGAAACGCATATCCGCGATCGCCGCGCTGCGGTCGAGACCGCGCTCAGTCTCCATCTGCACGATGATATGCTCGAGCAGCTCTTTCTCGTTCTCGTCCAGCTCCAGCTTTTCGAGGATCAATTCGTCGCCCTCGGCAACCTTGCTCGCCGCGAAACGCACGGGCAGCCCCGCTCGCTCGGCGTGATCCTCGATCAGGTGCCGGATGCCGTGCAGGCACCGGTGCACCGCGCCGCCGTTGTCGTCCGCGCCGCAGAAATCCTGCCGGACGGGCGGCTCCTGATAACGCGCGACGTGGATCGCGTGGTCGATCAGCTCGTCCACGCCCTGATTTTTCGCCGCGGAGATCGGCACCACCGGCACGCCGAGCATCAGCTCCATCTCGTTGACGTCGATGCTGCCGCCGTTGGCGGTCAGCTCGTCCATCATATTGAGCGCGACGACCATCGGCACACCCGTTTCAAGCAGCTGCATCGTCAGATACAGATTACGCTCGATATTGGTCGCGTCCACGATATCGATGATCGCCTTCGGTTTCTCGTTAAGAATAAAATCGCGGGAAATCAGCTCCTCACTGCTGTAGGGCGACATCGAGTAAATGCCGGGAAGGTCGGTGACGAGCGTTCCCTTGTGGTCTTTGATCTCGCCGTCCTTGCGGTCGACGGTCACGCCGGGGAAATTGCCGACGTGGCGGTTCGACCCCGTCAGACGGTTGAAGAGCGTCGTTTTGCCGCAGTTCTGATTCCCCGCGAGAGCGAAGGTCAGGATCTCGCTCTCGGGCAGCGGCGTTCCGCTCCCCTTCGGGTGGAATCGACCGCCCTCGCCGAGGCCCGGATGCTCCGCTTTTTTGCGCTCCGGACGCTGCTCCTCTGCCTTCCGGTCGTCGGCAAGCGGCTCGATCCCGATATGCGCGGCGTCCGCAAGACGCAGCGTCAGCTCATAACCGTGGATCATCAGTTCCATCGGGTCGCCCATCGGCGCGAGCTTGATCAGCGTGACCTCCGCGCCGGGGATCACGCCCATGTCGAGAAAGTGCTGCCGCAGCGCGCCCTCGCCGCCCACAGCGGTGATTTTTGCGCGCTCACCGCTTTTCAGTTCGTTTAACGTCATTTCGATTCCTCTTTTATGAAGATCCGTTTATATCATGCATATGTCCGCAGGCCGCGCGGTAGTCCCGCGCAGACGGGTGCTCTTCTCCCGCGGCGATGCCGTTCCTTTGAAAAAACCGCCCCCGTCGGAGGCGGTGTGTGTACGGTGAACGGTGGACAGTGAAATGTGAAATGTGAGATGTGAAATGTGAGATGGGAGATGTGAAATGTGAGATGTGAAATGGGAGATGTGAGATGTGAAATAAGAGATGAGAGATAAGGAGCCAAAGGGGGGATCAGCTATCGGCTGACAGCCGGCAGCCGGCAGCCGGAAGCCAGAGGCCGGCAGCCGACTCCTTACAGCTCTTCCTCATCAGACGCCGGGTCCTCCGGCGCGGGAGCGCTGTATTCAAAATCCAGCGTTCTCGGACGCAGCACGTGCGTAATGAACGTCTCGACCGCTCTTTTGTACAGTTCCGGATTCGTATAATAGCTTCTCGCGTGGATCGCGCCCTCGACCTTTACGCCGAATTTTTCTTTTCTCTTCTCCTCGGGCAGGCCGGAGCCGCATTCCTCATAAAGCTGCTCCTGCATGTAGGGCGGCACAAGCGCGTCGGCGGTACCGTGGATGAACAGGATCGGCACCTCCGCCTTTTTGACCGCCTTGATCGGCGAAGCGTCGCGGAAATCATATCCGCAGATGAACTTGCAGTACATATTGCAGATCTGCATGACCGGGAAATCGGGCAGGTGGAACGAGGTCTTGAGCTGATAGCTGAACTCATCCCATGCGGTGGTATAGGCGCAATCGGCGATAATGCCGTCCACGTCGCGGATGCCGCGTTTGCTGCTCATCATCAGCACGGTCGCCGCGCCCATGGATACGCCGATCAGGAAGATATGCTTCCCGGGCCAGCGCTCCTTTGCGTATTTCACCCACAGGAAGGTGTCTTTCGACTCGTGGGTGCCGTAGCCCATATAAGCGCCGTCGCTCTCGCCGGAGCCGCGATGATCGGGCAGGATCAGGGTATAGCCCTTTTCATAGAAATCGGGCCCGAAGAAGCAGAACTCGCGTCTGCCGAAGCAGTTCATGCCGTGACAGCCGATAATGATCTTGTCGTTCGGGATCGCGGGTTCCGCGATATAAGCCACGAGCGTATCGCCGTCGCGCGTTTTTTGCTCGACGCGCTCCGCGGCGAGGGTTTTCATCTTATCCTCTGCGATCGCCTGATCACGGACAAACTCCTCGGAATCGGCGCTGCCCTTGATGAAGAACGTGACGATTTTCGGAGGCGCTTTGCCGCTTTTGCGCCATACCAGCGCGCGGAACACAAAATAGCAGCCGACGAACAGCAGCAGCACGAGCAGCAGCAGTATACCAATGACCCATTCCATGAAAATCCCACCTGTTTTTTGTCTTTTATCTATCATACACGCTTTTTTTTGAAAAATCAATACAAAATCAAAGGTTATACTATTTACTTTACGAAAAAACAGGAGTAAAATCGAATTATACTTTCTTCAATCTTATTTTAATCTTTGCGGGGTAAACTGATCCCGCATCGAACAAGATCCGCGGAAAGGAGATCTTATGTGGAAATACATTAAAAAATACATTCCCCACGCCCTGCTCGCGGTGCTCTTCATGGGGCTCGAGGTCACGATGGACCTCAAACAGCCCTCGATCATGAGCCGCATCGTGGACGAGGGCGTGCTCGGCGTGAACAACGGCGGCGTGAGCGATCTTGAGATCATCTGGAAGCTCGGCCTTACGATGATCGGTCTTGTGCTCTTCGGCGGCGTCTGCGGTTCGATGAACAACCTGACCGTCTCCTACGCCGGGCAGAACATCGGCAACAACATCCGCAAGGACTGTTTCCGCGGCATCATGGGCTTCTCGTTCCCGCAGATGGATAAATTCGGCACGGGCTCGCTGGTCACGCGCATCACGAACGACGTGACGCAGGTGCAGAGCTTTTTCTCGATGTGCGTGCGCGGCTTCGTGCGCACCGGTCTTCTGACCGCCGGAAGCATCTACTATATGTTCAGCATCAACCGCACCTTCGGTCTGATCGTGCTCTGCGCGTTCCCGCCGGTGCTCGGCTGGGTGTTCTTCTCGATCGCGCGGGCGAATCCCCTGTTTACCCGCCTGCAGGAAAAGCTCGACCGTCTCAATTCCATTTTACAGGAGGACGTTTCGGGCATCCGCGTCATCAAGGCGTACGTGCGCGAAGCATACGAGAAGATCCGCTTCGGCAAGGCGAACGACGACCTGCTCAAAACGAACTGGTCCGTGATGCTGATCTTCGCGTTCATGAATCCCGTGACGCACACCGTGCTATATCTGATCATCGCGGTCATCCTGCGCGTCGGCGCGGTCAAGGTCGCCGAGGGCACGGTCACGCCCGGCAGCATCATGGCGGCGATCACCTACACGACGCAGCTGCTGCAGGGCGTCGGAATGCTCATTATGCTGTTCCAGAACATTTCGCGCGGCATGATCTCCTGGAAGCGCCTGAAGGCGGTGCTCGAGAGCGAACCGGATCTGAAAGACGGCGCGCATGACGCCGAAACCGACGTCACGGGAGAGGTCGAATTCAGAAACGTCTTTTTCTCCTACCCGGACAGCGACCGGCAGGTGCTCACGGGCGTGGATCTCAAAATAAACAAAGGCGAGACCGTGGCGATCATGGGCGCGACGGGCTGCGGCAAGACGACGCTGGTGAACCTGATCCCGCGCTTCTACGACGTAAGCGAGGGACAGATCCTTGTGGACGGGATCGACGTGCGCGAATACAAACAGCAGGCGCTGCGCGAAAAGATCGCCGTCGCGCTGCAGAAGTCGGAGCTGTTCAGCGTCAGCGTCGCGGAGAACATCTCCTGGGGCATTGAAGACGCGCCGCCGGAACTGTTCGCGGATCCGCCGGGACAGAACGGCGCGGATCGCGCCGCGGTCATGGAAAAGATCGCCGATGCGGCGAAAACGGCGCAGGCGGACTCCTTTATCACCGCGACGCCCGAGGGCTACGATACCCTCGTCGCAGAGCGCGGCATGAGCCTTTCCGGCGGGCAGAAGCAGCGCGTATCGATCGCCCGGGCGGTCGCGCGGAACGCGGAGATCCTGATCCTCGACGACGCGACCAGCGCGCTCGACCTGAAGACCGAGGCGGAATTCTTCGACGCCCTCGAAAAGACCGCGCCGGATACGACGAAGATCATCGTCGCCCAGCGCATCGCGACGGTGCGCCGCGCCGACCGGATCTACGTGCTCGAAAACGGAAAGATCGCCGCCGCGGGCACGCACGAGGAGCTGCTGCGGCAGAGCGGGATCTATCGAGATATCTACGATTCGCAGCTCGGAGGGGAGGCGACCGTCAATGGCTGAGAATAAACGCTTCAGCATGACCCCGCCCGCGGGCGGCGGCCCCGGCAGACCGGGAGGGCCTCCCGGCAGACCGCCCGGCGGCCCCGGCGCGCGCTTCGCCGAGGTGCAGCACGCGGAAAATCCCGGCAGAACGATCCGCAGGCTCGCAAAGTATTTTATCAGAGAAAAATGGCTGGTGATCGGCGTGTTCGCGCTGGTGATCATCGGCGTCGCGGGCGGCGTGATCGCCCCGAGCATGCAGAGCAACGCCATCGACATTATCGCAGGGAAACGCGACGGCGACCTGTGGCGCGCGATCGTGATGATGTGCGGGATGTATCTTCTCAACATCGTCTGTCAGCTGATCCAGGGGCTTCTGAACGGCAGACTCGTGCTGCGCATCATCAAGCGCATCCGCGAGGAGCTGTTCAACAAGATCGTCGAGCTGCCCGTGAAATACATGGACACGCACTCCCACGGCGACATCATGAGCCGCATGGTGAACGACGCGGAGAATATCTCTTCCACGATCTCAAGCTCGCTGCAGTCGCTGTTTTCGGGCGTGCTGACGATTGTCGGCACGGTCGCGATCATGCTGTGGTACTGCTGGCAGCTCGCCCTTTTGAGTTTTCTTACGGTATTCCTCACGGTCTTCGTTTCGAAATTCCTCGCAAAGCACGTGCGGCGCTTCTCGCGCGAGCGGCAGACCCTGCTGGGCAAGCTCAACGGCACGGTGGAGGAAAAGATCTCCGGTTACCGCACCGTCGTCGCCTATAACCGGCAGGACGAAACGATCGAGGATTTCAGCAGGACCTCGGACCGGCTGACGAAGACCGGCGTCAAGGCGGATATGCTCAGCGGCATCATGGGGCCGGTGATGAACTGCATCGGCAACGTCGGCTTCGTGATCATCGCCGCCTTCGGCGGATGGTTCTCGGTCAAAGGCCTCATTTCGGTCGGTCTGATCTCGGCGTTCATCGTCTACGCGAAGCAGTTCAGCCGCCCGGTCAACGAGATCGCGACGGTCTACGGCCAACTGCAGACCGCCGTCGCGGGCGCGGAGCGCGTGTTCGCCGTGATGGACGAACAGAGCGAGGATCTGTCCGGCGAGGACGTCGATATCTGCGACGCCGCCGCGGTGGAATTCAAGAACGTGAACTTCTCCTACGTTGAGGGTCACCCCGTGCTGCGCGACTTCACGCTGCGCATCCCGGGCGGCAGGAAGGTCGCCCTCGTCGGCGCGACCGGCAGCGGCAAAACGACCGTCGTGAACCTGCTGATGCGCTTTTACGACCCCGACAGCGGCGAGATCACGGTCGACGGCAGAAATATTAAGGAAATGTCGCGCACAAGTCTGCGCAAAGAGATCGCCATCGTTCTGCAGGATACCGTTCTGTTCAACGACACGATCCGAAACAACCTGAAGTTCGCGAATGAAGACGTGACGGAGGAACAGCTGCAGAAGGCCGTGGAGATGAGCCGCGCGGGCGAGATGATCCGCCAGCTCCCGGAGGGCCTTGACACCGAGCTGGCCGGCGCGGGCGAGAACGTCAGCCAGGGCCAGCGGCAGCTGCTCGCGATCGCGCAGGCGTTCGTCGCGGACCCGGAGATCCTGATCCTCGACGAGGCGACCTCGAACGTTGATACCCGCACCGAAAAAGCGGTGCAGGACGCGATGCAGCAGGTCATGCGGGACCGCACCGGCATCGTGATCGCGCATCGCCTTTCGACGATCCGCGACGCGGATATCATCGTCGTCATGGACGCCGGCAGGATCGTCGAGACCGGCGACCACGAGGCATTGCTCGCGCAGAAGGGAAAATACTACGAGCTGTATATGACCCAGTTCGCGGGGATCGAGACGTAAATCCCGCCGGCATTGCCCGACGTTTCCCGCGCCGGAAACGGATACGGAAGACCGAAAAGCAGCAGAATACAACCGACATTAAAACCGGCGGGGACGATCGCGTCCCCGCCGGTTTACCGTAGCGCCGCAAACACGGATCTGCACCCCGCTCACCCGCCAAGCCGTCAGTTTTCGATATCCCTGATCTCCAGCTCTGTCAGCGAGACGTTCAGCGCATCGTCCACCTCGGCGAGATAAACCGCGTCGAAATTGTCCGCGATGGGGCTGCGGGCCGATATCGTGAATTTCGTCGAGCCCTCTTTACGGCCGGTGAACCCGAAGATCACCTGATATGCCGAACCCGTCATCATTTCATGGTTCCGGTCGGCGTAACGGCGTTCGCTCCGATATTCCAGCACCGAGGGATCCTCGATCTCAATATCAAATTCCGGCCCGCCGCCGTCGAAGGACTCAAAGCTCAGCGTCGCGCCCGCCGTAATAACCGTATCATTGTCGTTTATCATGGAATTTCTCGCCTCCACACGCAGATGCGCGTCATGATCGGGCATTGTGAACGTCAGAACAAAACCCTTTTTTTCATCCCATCCCCGCTCGATCGGCGCGTCGTCAAGATAGAAATAATAATCGGTGTCGGTCGCGATCCGGTCAAAATAAACCGTCACCTGCGCTCCGGCGCGGTAGGCCGCCTTCGCGCCGTCGAACGTGCCCTGCCCGAGGTCGTAGGTGATATTGTATTTCGGCCCGGAGCAGCCGGAGAACAGAAACGGTATCAGCTCTGCCGTTAAGATCAGGCAGAAAGCCGCCCGGAGACAGGCGGATATTGCTTTTCGGGGCATTTTACGTTTCACTCCTTCGGGAATCGTAAAATATCGAGATCTTCCGTTTGCGGGGATCGGGGATCGGATATCGTGTCGAAACCGCAGCCCAAACCATAAAAATCGGCTCTGCAAAACCGGGAAAGAATAAGCATTGTCAAATATACAAGCACGATTCACGAAATCCGATCCCCGATATCCGGAAAATTCTTATCTGCGCGCAGACGCGCAGATAAGAATTTTCCGCGCCGCCATACTCACGCAGAAGCCGATCGCGCCGCCGACGAGCACGTCCGAGAAGAAGTGCGCGCCGACCATGATCCGGCTCAGGGCGACCGCGATCGTGAACAGGAACGCAAAGCACCAGAGCAGCGCGCGGCGCGTTTTGCTCTTCACGCCGATCACGTCCGCAAGGGCGACGAGATAAAACGTCCCTGCGGCGGCGCGGGTGTGGCCGCTCGGGAAGCTCTTGAACGCGTCCGACGTGCCGAAGGTCTCGCGCATCCACTCCTTATCCGGCTGACCGCCCGCGACGTACCACCGCGTAAAGCCCGAATAGTCGCCGATCACGTTCATTGCGCGGTAACGCATCCGCCCGAAGGGCTCCTTCAGCGCCTGCACGATCAGGATCGCGACGACGATCGACGCCATCGTGACGCAGGCGAAGCGCGGCAGCCGGCGCAGCGTCTCATCAGAGAAACAATTGACCGCAAACAGCGCCAGCGTCGCGCAGAGCAGCGCAAGAAACGCCGAAATGCCCCATAAAAACGCCGGAACGCCGTCCTCCACCGGAAACTGTCTGCAGACGTAATTGAACATATCGGAAAATTCCCACAGATACAGCCCGAAGGTCGCCGCGCAGCCCGTCACGGTCATCAGGATCCTGACCGCGCGCTTCTTCGCGATCCGCATTCCCCAGACCGTCAGCATCGCCGCGCAGACCGCGCTGATCAGCAGCTCCGGGCTCGTGCCGATGCATTCGAACACCACGCCGAACACGCCGGTCGCGTAATATTGCCCCGGAGGAAGCGTGTTTTTCGTCAGGGCCCGGCTCACCTGCAGATCGGTGAACGTGGCGGTCAGCAGAAGCCCGCCGAAGATCAGCACGAACAGGCATACCGAAAGGATCGTTTTCTTCTTTGCCGTCATTTTTCTCACACCTTTTCGTTTTCTGCGTCCATTATATCAGAGGAAGCGAGAAAAAACAATGCCGAAAACGGTTTTTCCGGTTGACCTGCCCGCCCGGTTTATGTAAAATGGAACCGAGGTGGGTTTTATGGACTTTTCCGGGATATATATCGAAACGAAACGGGATCTCATAGACGCGGTGCGCGAATTCGGCTTCGTGCCGCTGTTCCGCAACTCGATCCCCGGCTTTTCCGTCGCGGAGCACGTTTCGCCCCGCGCGTGGTTCACCGACGAGGAGGGCGTATGGGAGTGGAAGGGACCCGTGATCCGCGAGGCGGGCTGCGCTTACGGCAAATTCTTTGAGAACAAGGCCGTGTTCATCAGCCCGGAATACTTCCCTGACTTCGCGAATTTCCGCCGCGACGGCTACGATTTCGACGCGCGGTTCGACGACGGACTCGCGCCGTACCGCGACAAGCGCCTTTACGACCTGATCGCGGAGAACGCGCCGATCCTCTCGAAAGGGCTCAAGGCGATCGGCGACTACCGCAAAGACGGCGTCAAGGGCTTCGAGACGACGGTCACGCGCCTGCAGAAGCAGTGCTACGTGCTGATCGACGATTTTATTTACGAGACAGACAAGCGCGGCAACCTGTACGGCTGGGGCGTGGCGGAATACTCCACGCCGGAGAGGTTTTTCGGGGAAGCGTTCACCGGGACGGTCTACGCCCGCTCCCCCGCCGATTCTTACGAAAAGATTTTCACGCATCTTCGGGAGCTTCTGCCGGGTACGGACGAAAAATCGATCGAAAAAATATTAAGATAACCGGGAGCCGCACGACTTCCGGTTATCTTTTCAGGGAAAAGAGAAAAGGAAAAAGGAAAAAAGGGAAAGAACCTCCGACCGGGTAGCAGAATTTGTATTCCGCGGCCCCATTTCATTTTTCACATCTCACATTTCACTTTTTCAAAAAAACGATCAGTTATCCGCGAGATTGAACCCGTTCTTCATGCTCTCGCTCGATATCCGAAGCACCTTGTTGAGCGTGTCGGTCGTTTTCTCCCTCGCCATTTTGCAGAGCTTTTCGTTCGCCTCGGCGGTCAGAGAGAAATCGCCCGTCCCGGTCATTTTTTTATCGTATTCCAGCACGATCCTGCGTCCCTCGGTCAGCACGGCGTTGTGGTACCGCTCGATCTGCTGCACGCAGGAAGCGTAATCGTGATCCGCCAGCGCGTCGATCAGGCGGCTGCCCCAGTAGAAATTCTCCGTCGATACGTCCGTCGAAACGTCGGAGAGGTATTTCGGCAGCGAGGGCGCGTTCGGATAGACCGGCAAAAACGCCGAAAACGTCGTGGAGCCGAAGCAGATCCACTCAAGGCCCTTGATCGGATCCGGCACGTCGGGGCGGATCTGGCAGATCGAGGTCACGCCTGTGCGGTTGATGCCGATCGAGCGGTACATACCGCGCCTGCCGGTGTCGCGCCCGATATACGGATCGTAAGGCGTGCCCTGAAAATGCCCGGAAAGCATATAGATCACGTCCTCGACGGCAATTTTACGGTCGGGAACAAGACACCACGGGATATTGTCACTCTCGGGCGTGTACTCCGCGTTTTCGCCCTCCCATCTGTGGGAGTAGGGCGTCAGGTATCTGCCGATGAACCACGCGCGCGGATCGTTATAGATATGATCCATATCGGTATGCGAGCCGAACACGTCGCGCAGACTGAACGCGCCGTTCTGATTCAGATCGAGGCTGTTTTCGGCGATGAATTCCCGCAGGTCGGCGGAGCACAGATACGCCTCCTGCTTGCCGAACGCGTCGTCAAGATCGAATTCATCCATACCGAAGCGGTTCGGCGCGATCACGCACACGTCGTCTGGCACGCGCCTTGCCGCCCAGTGATGCCCGCCGATCGTCTCGAGCCACCAGACCTCGTTCTCGTCGTTGAAGGCGATGCCGTTCATCTCATAGGTGCCGTATTTTTCGAGCAGCGACCCGAGCCGCTGCACGCCCTCGCGCGCGGTACGGATATAGGGCAGAACGAGAACGACGATATCCTCCTCGCCGATGCCGCCGGGGATATCTTTTTCGCCGCGCTTCTTCGCTTTTTTATACTCGACGAGCGGATCCGCCGCGAGAACGCGGGGATTCGACGTAACGGTCTCCGTCGCGGTCATGCCCACGTTCGCCTCGTTGACGCCGGTCGCCGCCCAGAGCCCGTTGCTCGGGTCCACGCTGGGGCAGAAGGTGCAGCGCATCGGACGCTCCGGCAGCTCGACCTCGACGTGCGAGATCACGCTTTTGTATTTTCTTTTTTGTTTTTCCGGTTCGATAACGATCATTTTTTTGACGTCAAACCGGCCGTCGTCGGTACGGGCGATCATCGTCGACCCGTCGTTCGTCGCCTTTTTACCGACCAGAACAGTTGTGCAGGACATAAATATCAGACTCCTTTCATTTTCAGGTTTCCCGGGCTTTCTGCTGCTTCGGCGCCGTTCGCTTCGGCAGCTGTTCCTTCGCGGTCTGGCCGCCGCTTTGAAGAAGCTGCAGGGCCAGACGCCGCAGCTCACGCTGCTTGTCTTTCGGAAGATCGCGCATCGTTGTGAGGATCGCTTCAAGACTCTTCAGCTTCTGTCCGCTCATGGCGCTGAGCGTTTCCATTCCCGTGGAGCGGAACAGCTCGAATACCGTGTCGGTAAACGATTTGCGGTCTTCCGCGTCCAGCGTGTCAAGCCAGCCGTCGAGGGACTTGTCGATAAACCGGCCGAGCTCCGTCAGCTCCGCGGGGACAAAACGGTTGCGCAGGATCTCCCACGAAAAGCCGTCGTGCTGATACAGCCCGTTCGCCGAGCTTTTTACGACTTTGTGCGGGCAATCGTTGGCGAACAGCAGCCCGATGACGGACGTATCGGGAATAATGCTGACGATGCGCGGCAGAATACGCCGGTACTCCGGCGAATCCGTGATCTCCTCCATAAATCCGGGCCCGTCGTTCGTATAGACGACGTCTATTTTCTCCCGGACAGTCGAAGCACAGAACGCGGACGCGAGAATCGCGAAATTCCCGCCCTTGGAATGCCCGCCGATCCGCAGTCTTCCGGGAACGGTCGCTCCGATCTCGTTCAGATACTCCGCCGCGCGCAGCTGCCCCGGCGTTCCGGACGCATAGCTTAGATCGAAATCCTCTTTCCAGCCGATCAGCGTATTGTCGGTGCCGCGGAACGCGACATAAACCGTATCATCCGGCAGAAAAAACGTCATCGCCGCTATCTGCGCGTTATTTTCGCGGTCGATCTCATCGAGATAATAACCGATCCGCATCCCTTCAAAACGCGCGCCCGTGCACATCTCATCCATAAGAAACGGTGCTTTCGCCGTGATCACCGTGCTTTTCTCGATCTCCTCGCGCGAATGCAGTTCAAAAAACGCGCTGCGGACCTCCGGCAGCGGCGTCGGCGCGCCGAATCGCGATACAATACCGCCAAGATCTGAGTACGCCAGCATCGAAAGCACCAGATTATCCGCCTCGTTGAATCCGTCAACGGCCATCGGGATATCCGCCCGCCATTGAAGATAAACAAAAATATTCGCCATAAACTCCTCTCCCGGAAATTGACAAATTCCCCGCCGTATGTTATTTTCAGAACAGGCGGGTGAAAACGATGGTAAAAGACCGTTCATTCTATAAGACATTCTTTTCGATGTCCGCGGTGCTGATCCTGCAGAACATCCTGACGTTCTCGGTGAATCTTGCGGACAATATCATGCTCGGCGGCTATAAGGATATCTCGCTGTCCGGCGCGGCGGCGGCGAATCAGGTGCAGTTCCTTTATTACAACATCCTGATCGCCGTCGGCGAGGGCGTCGTGGTGCTCGGCAGCCAGTATTTCGGAAAAAAACAGATCGGGCCGATCAAAACGGTCTGCGCCCACGCGATGCGGATCGGGATCTCGATCGGCGCGATCTTATTCGTACTTGTCAGCCTCTTCCCGCACGGGATCGTGTCGCTGTTCACCGAAAGCGAACCGATCATCGGCGAGGGGATGGACTATCTGCGCCTGATACGCTGGTCGTATCTGTTTATCGCCGCGACGCAGGTGCTTCTCGGCGCGCTGCGTTCGGTGGGCGTTGTGAAGATCGCGCCGTGGCTCTCCGCCTCGACGCTCGTGATCAACTGCGCGATCAATTATCCGCTGATCTACGGTCGGTTCGGCGCGCCGCAGCTGGGCGTCAGGGGCGCGGCGATCGGCACGATCGTCGCCCGCGCAGCGGAGCTCGCGATCCTGCTGATCTACATTGCCGTCAAAGAAAAAACGCTGAACCTGCGCCCGCGGGATATCCTTTTGCGGGACCGTCTGCTGCTGCGGGATTATCTGCGCGTGGCGTCGCCGATGATGCTCGTGAGCGGACTTTGGGGCCTCAACACCGCGGTGCAGAACGCGATCATGGGGCACATCTCCGACGCGGCGTACACGGCGGGCAACGTGGCGAACCCGTTGTATACGCTCGTCAAGGCCGGCGCGATCGGCGAGGCCAGCGCCGCGAGCTTCATCATCGGCAGGACCGTCGGCGAGGGGGACGAGAAGAAACTCAAGTCCTACGCCCGCACGCTGCAGATCCTGTTCGCCTGCGGCGGCGTGCTCTCGGGGCTTGTGCTGTATTTCGCGCGGATCCCGTTTCTCACGTTTTTCGAGCTTTCGGGCGAGACGCGGGACCTTGCGGACCGGTTCCTCAAGATCCTCGCTTTCGCGATCGCAGGTATGGCGTATCAGATGCCGACAAACGCGGGGATCATCCGCGGCGGCGGGAACACGCGATTCCCGCTGATCCTTGATATCGTGAGTATCTGGGTGATCGTGCTGCCGCTTTCGGCGCTGCTCGCGTTTAAATGGGGCGCACCCGCCGCGGCGGTGGTCTTCTGCCTGAACGCCGACCAGATCTTTAAGGGCGTGCCGATCTTTATTAAAGTGAACTTCGGCAGCTGGGCGAGAAAACTGACGAGGTAAAATCTGATTTATCGGGATGTAAGGCAGTAGGCAATAGGCAATAGGCATTAGGTAACAAACCGGGCGCGGTCAGCACATCGGTAAGCCGATAGTGTCAGCACATCGGTAAGCCAGTGGTAAGTACACACCAGCCTCGTCAAGGTGGAGATCGGCGCAATTTCGATAGGAACACAAGGTGGAAATTGCGACGATACTACCTTGA
>JAFRPB010000180.1 GCA_017429345.1 Clostridia bacterium
AATCTGTACAATCTGACGAAAAAATCTACTGCGCAATCCGCACGCCCGAATTGTGCGGTATTGCCATAGAAACAATAATCTTCAATATAGAAACAAAACATTGAAAAATCAACCTTTTGCACTATATGATTCGGGGTACGGGGTGGAACCCCGTCCGAAACTTCACTCTACACTCTGCACTCTTCACACTTAGAGCCGCAGGCTCAAAGTGATTTCAGCCACCGAACCGCCATATCGATCCACGCCTGGCATTCGGAATGCTGTCCGTCGTAGCAGCCGTAGACTGTTTCGTTCGCAAGGGAGAATCCGTGCGGGCCGTGCGGGAAGATATGGACCTCGGCGTTGATATTCTTTTCCGCCAGAGCGCCTGCCATCAGGATCGCGTTCTGCACCGGCACGCAGCCGTCGTCGAAGGTGTGCCAGATGAACGCGGGAGGCGTCGCCCCGGTGACCTGCTTTTCGGCGCTGACGAGCTCGAGCATTTCGGGGTCGTCAGCTTTGTCGCCCAGCAGGTTCTCGATCGAGCCGCGGTGCGCCCAGTAACCGGCGCTCGTCACGGCGTAGCAGAGGATCATGCCGTTCGGCTTATGTTCGCAGTTCCTGTAACCGTAATAATCCGTGATGAAATCCCGATCCCACAGCGTGCCGTAACTCGCGGCGAGATGCCCGCCGGCGGAAAAACCGCAGACGGCGATCTTATCGGGATCGACGTTCCACTCCTCGGCGTGTTCGCGCAGAAGGGCGATCGCCTGCGCGGTCTCGAGCAGCGCAGCGGGAAAGTGCGTCGGCGCGACAGAGTATTCGAGCAGCGCCGCGTTGCAGTCCTCCGCGAGGAACTTGAGCGCGATCGGCTCCGCCTCGCGGCGGGAGCGGAACGCGTAGGCTCCGCCGGGCAGCACGACCACGGTCGGGCGGCAGCGTTTCGGGTCGATCTCTTCGCTGTTTTCCGGCAGATAAAGCGTCAGCGTGCACTGAAAGCCCGCGTTATCGGTGCCGATGCGCGCGTAATCGATATCGATATTCAGCGTTTTATATATCATTTTTCGGATTCCTCCTTTTTCTTCCGTTAATTTTACCATAAATCGTTCCTTTTGTAAAGAAATATATTGAAATAGGATAAAATAAATGATAATATAATAATTGTGATAATATTTCTTTTCGAGGTGTTATTGATGTTCAACAGGCTTTATGCGTATCGGAAACGCATAAGTGAAAACAGATATATCTTTTTTGCGGACGGGCGAATGTGCCGGTGACCGTTTTTTCAATCATATAAAAATCTGTATCAAGAAAGAAGAATTTATTATGGATAAGAAAAAATACTATATTACCACGGCGATCGCCTATACCTCGCGCAAGCCGCACATCGGCAACTCCTACGAGATCGTGCTGACCGACGCCATCGCCCGTTTCAAACGCCTGCAGGGATACGACGTGTTCTTCCTGACGGGCACCGACGAGCACGGGCAGAAGATCGAGCAGTACGCCGCCGAGGCGGGCGTCTCGCCGAAAGAATACGTCGATAAGGTCGCGGGGGAGATCCGCGGCATCTGCGACACGCTCAACACCACCTATGACAAGTTCATCCGCACCACCGACGACTACCATGAGAAGGCGGTGCAGAAGATCTTCAAAAAGCTCTACGATCAGGGCGATATCTACAAGAGCAAATATGAGGGCTATTACTGCGTCGCCTGCGAGAGCTTCTATACCAAAACACAGCTCGAAGGAGGCAAGTGCCCCGACTGCGGGGGCGACGTGAAGATCGCGTCCGAAGAGGCGTATTTCCTCAGACTGTCGAAGTATCAGAAGCAGCTTGAGAAATATATCGAGGATAACCCCGATTTCATCTATCCCGAGAGCCGCAAGAACGAGATGCTCAATAACTTCATCCGTCCGGGCCTGCAGGATCTGTGCGTCTCACGTTCCTCGTTCAAGTGGGGCGTGCCCGTCAGCTTCGACGACCGCCACGTGATCTACGTGTGGATCGACGCGCTGTCGAACTATATCACCGCTCTCGGCTATGATCCAGACGGCAGCAGCGAGCTTTATCAAAAGTACTGGCCCGCGGACGTGCACATCATCGGCAAGGATATCATCCGTTTTCATACGATCTACTGGCCCATTATTTTAATGGCGCTCGGCGAGCCCCTGCCGAAGCAGGTCTACGGACATCCGTGGCTGCTGTTCGGTGAGGACAAAATGTCCAAATCCAAGGGCAACGTCATCTATGCCGACGATCTCGCGGCGCTGTTCGGCGTCGACGCGGTGCGGTATTACCTGCTCTCCGAGATGCCGCACGCCTCCGACGGTTCGATCAGCTATACGACGATGATCGAGCGGTTCAATTCGGACCTTGCGAACACGATCGGCAACCTCGTCAACCGCACCGTCTCGATGGTGAACAAGTATTTTGACGGCGTACTGGTCGGAAACGATACCGCCGCCGAACCGGACGAAGAGTTCAAAAACACGATCCTCACGGCGATCCCTGCTGCGGAAAAGTTCGTCGATGAATTCCGTATGAGCGACGCGGTGGAGGCGGTCGTTTCGATCGCGAAGCGCTGCAATAAGTATATCGATGAGACCATGCCCTGGGCGCTGGCGAAGAACGAAGAAGACAGGCCGCGCCTTGCGACGGTGATGTACAACCTCATCGAGGGGATCCGCATCCTCGCCGTGATGCTCTCACCCTTTATGCCCGAAACGAGCGAAAAGATCTTTGAGCAGATCGGCGTTTCGATCAAAGACTACGACTCCGTGAAGAGCTTCGGCGCGACGCCGGTGGGCACGAAGGTGGGCACGCCCGTGCCGCTGTTCGCCCGCATCGACGGCGAAAAGCTGATCGAGGAGCTGATCGCGAAGCAGAAGGCGGAGCAGGAGAAGGAAAAAGCCCTGCTCTCCGATATCAAAGCCTCGCAGGAGGAAAAACTTCCCGAGATCGAATACGACGATTTCGCGAAGATCAGTCTGATCGCCGCGAAGATCACGGACTGCGAGCCCGTGAAGCGCGCGAAGAAGCTTCTCAAGCTCACGCTCGACGACGGCTCCGGCGAGCCGCGCACGGTCGCCTCCGGCATCGCGGAATACTATACGCCCGACGAGCTCAAAGGCCGCACGGTCGTGGTCGTCGCGAACCTCAAGCCCCGCGCGCTCTGCGGCGTGGAAAGCCGCGGCATGATCCTGGCGGGCGACGGCGCGGAGGGCGTCAAGGTGCTGTTCGTCGACGGCATGGAGCCCGGAACCAAAATCAGATAACGGTCGCCTCTGAAAATTCCCGAAATAACCCGAACGCGTCGGATATTTTTGAGGTTTCCCGATGAGAATTTTTGACACACATGCGCATTATGACGATCCCCGTTTTGACGAAGATCGCGAAACACTGCTCTCCACTCTCCCTTCGCGGGGGGTGGAGGGCATTATTACCTGCGGGACGAACGTCAAAACGTCGGAGACGAGTCTCGCCATCGCGGACAAATACCCTTATATCAAAGCCGCCTGCGGGATCTATCCCGGCGAGGCGCTGAAGATCGCTCCCGGGGATTTCGCGCGTCTTTCTGAGCTGCTGAAAAAGAAGAACTGCGTCGCGCTCGGCGAGATCGGACTTGAATATCATTACGACGACGTGCCGCGCGACGTGCAGCTTGAGCTGTTCGAGCGGCAGCTGAAGCTGGCGGCGTATACGGGCAAGCCCGTGATCATCCACGACCGCGAGGCGCACGACGACACGCTGCGCCTTTTGAAAAAATACAAGCCCCGCGGCGTGCTGCACTGCTACTCGGGCTCTGTCGAGATGCTGAAAGAGATCGTAAAACTTGAAATGTATATCGGCCTCGGCGGCGCGGTCACGTTCAAAAACGCGAAAAAGCCGGTCGAGGCCGCGAAGGCGGTGCCGCTGGATCTTCTTTTATTGGAAACCGACGCGCCGTATATGACGCCCGTGCCGCACCGCGGACACCGGAACGACTCGTCGTATATTTCATACGTCGCAGAGGTGATCGCCGAAGCGCGCGGACTCGACGCCGAAACGGTCTCGGCTGTGACGGCGGAGAACGCGAAACGGCTGTTCCGTATTTCGTAAACGATATGGAAGGAGGATTTTTATGAATAAGATCAACGTGTTTCCCGACCGGGCGCTCGGCCCGATCCGCGAACTGAACGGCGTGGGCGGAGGCCCCGTGACGAACCATTTTGTCTATGACGCGACGGAGGATTTCATCGAGGCGGGCATCCCGCTGTGCCGCACGCACGATATCGAATATCCCTTCGGCGCGGGGGAATTTGTGGATATCCACTGCATTTTCAAAGATTTCGACAAGGACGAGAACGATCCCGCGAGTTATAATTTCACCTTCACCGACGAGTATTTCAAGGCGATCGTCAACGCGGGCGCAAAGCCCTTCTACCGCCTCGGCGCGACGATCGAGCATCAGCCGATCAAGCTGTATATCCATCCGCCGAAGGATTTTGAGAAATGGGGGCGCATCTGCTCGCATATCGTCGCCCATTACAACGACGGCTGGGCGGACGGCTTTCATATGGGGATCGAGTATTGGGAGATCTGGAACGAGCCGGATATCCCGATGTGCTGGACCGGCACGACCGAGCAGTTCATCGATCTTTACGCCGCGGCGGCGCCGATCATCAAGCGCGAGCATCCGGACGTGAAGGTCGGCGGCTGCGCGTTCGCCATGCCGGAGGGCGCCTTTGCCGAAAAATGGCTGGCTGCGGTCAGAGACCGCGGTCTGCCGCTGGATTTCTTCTCGTGGCACCTGTATCCCACGGTCCCGTATCAGGTGGCCGAGCGCTCGGGAGTGGTCGACGCGCTGCTCGAAAAATACGGTTTCGGCGGCGTCGAGAGCATCTTCAACGAGTGGAATTACGTTTGCCGATGGGACACACGCCTGCAGGAATGCTACGATCTGCATAAAAAGCCCTTTGAGTGCGCCTTTATGGCAGGGGTGCTGTCCGTGCTGCAGGATTCGCGCGTGAACAAGGCGATGTATTACGACGTGCAGATGCTCATGAACGGCTCGTGGAACGGCGTGTTCGCGCCGACCGCGGAGGGTGCGCACGCCTCGGCGCGCAGACCCGCGCGCCTGCCGGGCTATTATGCGCTGAAATACTGGAACGAGCTGAAAAAGCGCGGCACGCAGGTCGAAACGGCAAGCGACTGCCCGGATATCTACGCGACCGCCGCAAGGGGCGAAAACGGGGAGCTCGCCGTGCTCGTGTCGTATTTCAACGACGAGGCGAAGTGGAACCAGGCGCCGCCGCCCGACGCGGATTTCAGATTCGGGATCCCCGGCGCGCGGAAGCTCACGGCGTATATCGTCGACGACGAACGGGTGAACGAGCCTGTCGAACTGATCGACGGCGTGCTGCGGATGAAGGGGAATTCGTGCGCGCTGGTGGTTTGTCAGGTGTAAGGTGCAAGGTGTAAGGTGTAAGGTGTAAGGTGTAAGGTG
>JAFRPB010000181.1 GCA_017429345.1 Clostridia bacterium
ATTCATATCCCGACAAACCGGGATTTGTTTATTTGTTCTGCAAAATGATTTCTATAGTTCTCTGTTGCTGCTCCTCGTATGAGATCGTGGCATTTCCGTCACCATTCTGCTTACCGTAATTTCCAAACCGGGCGTGATTTCCGCCTTCTATGACGACTTCCTCACTGCTGACAGGCAAATACTGATTCGCCTTCTCCAATTTTTCCATGTTCAGGACACCGTCTTCAGAGCCGTAAATAGTGACGCAGCGGAGGTTTTCATCCAAAGGTTTGGTCGGATATGCGGCAAGCATAAAAACGCCGGAGATTAGCGAACTGTGTTCGGCAGCATAATCTGCAGCCATTACGCCACCAAGAGAATGACCGCAGATATACCATTGATCATAGTCATATTGCGCCATCACATTATCCGCTTTGTTCTTGCCGAAAACGGCCAGCCGAAAAGGCATTTTGACAAGGCAAACATCAATTCCCTGTTTTGCAAGAGAGTGAAGCAACGGGGCGTATGCCGTTTCTTCCACTTTGCCTCCGGGATAGAAAATGATTGCGTCGGTATCGGAAGGGCCGTCGAATAACCATCCGTAATCAGTCTTCACAACACTAACTGCGGCATCTGATTTCAGCGCTTCAAGCGCCGACTCATCTGCGTGGTAGTACTGCTCCGCATAAACCAGAAAAGCGATGACCGTCAGCAGAATTGCAGCTATCGGAATAAGCCATATCCATTTTTTCATTTTTCTTTGTCGCTTGTAAGCCTTATCCATATTTGTTTTCATCTCCCTCGCAAATCCCGTTTGTCGGGTTCATTTACTCTTTATTCCACTCTTTTTTTAAAATAGCGTATTCGTAAGTGTTTTCGTAGGGTAACGAGAATTATCCGAACCACGTTTTCGGACGGCATCTCGCCGCTCCTGCTTCGTTAAACCCCTTGCTGTTACGTATAGTAGCACCTGCGGGCTTTGCCTCGCAGGAACAACGATCTGTTCGTCCGAAAATCCTATAGGACTCAAACGGATGAAATTTCGAGATATTTTCGGCGCGGAGGAAGCAGGAATACGCCGGTATTCCAATGACGACAAACCGAAAAGAGCCGAAATAGCGCCGTTTGAGCGGGTTCGGATAACTCTTGTTACCCTAACGGGGACGTTTTTTTCGTTCGCGCGTTCGATGATCGTTTTGTGATCGACGCGAGGGATGTTTCGGTCGAGTATCAGAACGTCGAAGTTCTCGGACATAATCAGGGAGATCACCTGTGTTCCGTCGAACGCCGTGACGGTCTCTCCGAGGTCTGTTTCAAGCAGCTGCCTGAAGCACTCGAGCAGGTCCCTGTCAGGTGCGGCAAACAGGATTTTCATCGGTCTTTCCTCATATCTTTCAGGACGAGACCGTCGCGTCGCTGTAGCAGTTCGTGGCGCCGTAGGAGTACGCGTTGGTAAAGGTATAGGACGTTCCGTCGATATTCACGGTATGGCTGCCGGACGAGTGGAGCGAAAGTGAAACTGTCCTGACGCTGCCGCTCTTACTGACTCTGCCGTAACCGAGAACGATCAGCGTGCCGCCGGAAATGCTGACGGATCCGTCAGCGTCGATCGCCGCTGCATTCTGGCTGTTCGGACCTCTGGTGATCACCACGCCGCCCGTCTGCGTGTAGTATCCGTTGCTGTCGATACCGTCGGTGTCGCCGCTCGGAGAAACTGTCACGTCGAGGTATCCGCCCGTTACGTTGATCTGCGCCGTGGAATTGCCTTTCGTCGCATTCACGCCGTCGTCATTCGCCGCGACGGTCGTTTTGCCGCCCGACACGTTGATGACGTTTGCTTCAAGTCCCTCATAGGCGCTGTCGATGTTGACCGTGCCGCCGGAGATGTTCAGCACGTTATCCGCGTGGATCGCGTCCGCTCCGATAACGGACTGTTGTCCGCCCCAGCCTCCGGGGCCCTGACGTCCGCCGGCAGTCTTGTTTTCGGGCGCGTAAACGCTCATATTGACCGTGCCGCCCGTAATATTGATCGTTCCCGAACCTTTCGAGCCGTCGTCGAACGATGTTCCGTAATCGGCGTGCAGACCGTCGTCGTAGGTCTGAAGAGTAATAGTACCGTCTTTGATGTTCAGCTCATTCTGCACTTTGACACCCTTATACGAGGTCGTCGAGGCGCTTGACGCGGTGTAACCGCTGTACGAGCCCGTATATACCGTCACAGTCGGGGTCGTACCTTCTTCACCCGCCGTCATCTCAAAGTTGTGTGCCGCCTGGAAGCCGTCGCCCGCCGCGTAGACGGTGAGCGTGCCGCCCGAGACCGTGATATCGCCCCTGGTGACTCCGTTCTTGCTGACATCGGTGTTCTCGGTCTTGACGCCGTCGCCGTTCGTGGAGATCGCAACCACGTTTCCGCTTGTCACGCTTATCGAATCGTTGCCTTTCAGCGAGTTGTTGTATGCCGTAACTTTCAGAGAAAGCTTCTGGATCTCCAGGTCATCGGTCGTGTGGATGCCGTTGTTATACGCCGCATTGACCACGAGCGTTCCGTTTCCTTTTATTTTCAAATCGCAGACTGCGTATATCGCGCCTTCGCGCTGATTTTCATCGTCGGTCGTTTTTGTGCGGCGGGTATCGTTGATAACGTTTTCCGTGTTCTTTTTCGCTGAGATATCG
>JAFRPB010000182.1 GCA_017429345.1 Clostridia bacterium
GATCGCGATCAGCGTGATCGGACCGGCGTATTTCACAAAGTCGCTGAATTTGTACTTCGCGATCATGGACATACCGATAGTGCTGTTCGCAAGGGGCGTCGCGACCGCCATCGCGCCGGAAATGGTGAGACCGACCGCAAAGGCGTAACCGTTGAAGCCAAGACGCGTCGTAACAGAAAATACGACGGGAAGAACAATCGCGAGAACGGTGGAGTTCGAGAGGAACTGCGTCAGAACGGTTACGAGCACGACGAGCGCGATGTACAGAACGATGGGGGAGACGTTTTCGCCGAACAGACCGATGAACCAGTTCGCCAGCAGCTCGCCGCCGCCGCTCTTGTCAAGTCCCGCGGCGATACCGAGGCAGGAGCAGAACCACAGACCGAGATTCCAGTTGATGCTCTTGATCGCTTTTTTGTGGCTGATGCAGCCGGTGAGCACGCAGAGGATCGCGGCAATCAGGCTGACCATGCCGAGATTGAATTCGGGAATGATCTTTTTTATGCTGTCGCAGAAAATGAAACCGAGGATCGTCAGAACGAAGATCACGATCATCACGGGCATTCTCTTCTGATTCGGCGCGGGGGCGTTGATATCGTCGCCCTCGGCAACGGGAATCTCGTTATATTCCGCACGGTTGCCCCAGATCTTTTTGCCGAGAGGATAGCCGATAAAACCGGCGTAAATGACAAGCAGAACAATGATGATTCCGGTGGGGATCAGGAACGTGGTGAAGCTGAAGCTCATATCTTCACCGAATGTTTCCTGCATGATGCCCTGCGCGGTGAGCTGCGGCGTCGAGCCGACAAGCGTTGCTGCGCCGCCGATGACGGCAGCCATACCGACGGGCAGGATCACGTTCATGAATTTCACGTTCTTATTGCCCGCGCAGATACCGGTGAGAATGGCGATCATGATCGCGAAGGTGGCAACGTTGGAAAGGAACGCCGAGCATATAGCCGTAAGCGCGGTTGCAAGCATGATGACGAGACGTTCGTTTCCGTGAGCAAGACTGATGACCTTGTTGCCGATGAGTTTTGCAAGACCCGTCTGGAACGTCGCTTCGCCGACGACCATCATCGAGCAGATCAGCACGATGATATAACCGCCGAAGTTCTTGAAGCCGTCGCTGAATTTAACGACGCCGGTCAGGATCATTGCTGAAAGGCCGAGGATCGCAACAAGCGCTGCGGGAAGCTTGTTCCAGATAAACAGAACGACGCAGACAGCGAAAATGATCAGGCTCATGTAGGCGGGATAGAGATTCGGTTCTTCTTCTGTTTCCTCTTCTGCCGCAGCCGGTTCGGTGGGTGCTTCCGTTGCGGATACAAGCGCTGCGGCTTCGGTCGTCGCGTTTTCTTCAGACGCGTCTGCCATTAATACAGCTGCTTCTTCGGGCTGTGCATCCTGGCTTGCCGCGAAAGCGACCGTGCTCATGCAGAGCGCGAGCAGGACGCAGATCGCGACGGAAATGATCTTTTTGGTCATGTGCATTTTTATCTGTCTCCTTTGTGTAAAATTATTTCCATAAGTTTTTGAAGCGGGGGATCGATGTATTGGTTTTTTCGGTGGATCACACAGATGCTTCTGTCGAGTACGTCGTCGGAAACGTCGAAATACCTCAGCTCGGGGAACGCGGAATGGTAATAATCCATACCGGTGGAGGTGACGAGCGTTGCGCCGATTCCTGCATTTGCCGTCGCAAGACTTGTTTCAACGTTTCTGCATCTTGCAACACAGTTGATCGGGACGTTCTTTTCGGTGCAGAGGTCTTTGAACTGCGATACGATCAGCTGATCTTCTCCCAGAAGAACAAAAGGAATATCCGTGAAATCATTAAGATCCGCCTTTGCTACTGCGTTTTCTGAACCGGACAGCCGAAGTTTATCGGGAAGTAGATCGTGGTGGACGGCAATGATAATGTTTTCCGTCTCGATCGGCAGATACTCGATCCGTACGTTTTTGCTGTCATAAACAACGAGCACGCCGAGATCCAGAAGACCGTTTTCCACGTTCTTTTCGATGTTCGCCGTAAGCATTTCGCTGATATCGAGACGCACGTCGGGATAGATCCTGCGGAATTGCTTTAACGCGTTCGGGATCGTGAACGGCGCCCGCGAGGGGGCGATACCGATGCGGATCGAGCCTGTGCGGCCGTATTTCAGATCGTCTATCCTGCGCAGCGTGTCGTCGTAAAGATCCGTGATATATCCGCAGGAATCGAGAAAGATCCTGCCGTATTCGGTGATCTTCAGCTTTCTGCCGTCCCGTTCAAAAAGATCGACGCCGAGATCGGCTTCCGCCTTTTTGAGCGCCTGCGTGAGCGTAGGCTGCGAAATGCCGAGTTTCTGCGCTGCGAGAGAGAAATTAAGCGTTTTGGATAGTTCGATGAAATAAGCGAGATGTTTGATATTAATGATTTTCACCGCCTTTGTAGATATTGACGAAATCAATAATAAAATTGATTTAATAAATATACCTTATTATTTATAGCATAGATTTATAGGAAAAGTCAATAGATATATTTAAATTATACTATTTATAATAAGAAACCGCAAAAACAGAGGTTTGTTTTTGCGGTTTTGCCGAATATAATATGAAATGATTATGTTAATCTGTCTTCGTATATCAGACGCGGTAAGATTTTCGGTCGATCTTGCCGTTGTACGTCTTACGGATCTCGTCGACGCGCTCATACTTTTTCGGTATTTTATAAGTTTCGAGCTTCGTCGTCAGGAATGCGTTCAGCGCGGTCGTGTCGATATCCTCAGCGCTGACATAGAGAAGCTTCACGACGTTGCCGACGAGCGGGTCGGGCATCGCGATGCATATGCATTCATTGATCCCCTCAAAGCCGAGCGCGGCTTCCTCGACCTCGGTCGGCGCGACCTTCAGACCGCCGACGTTGATGACGTCGCCCTGTCTGCCGATGATATAAACGTAGCCATCCTCGATATATCCGATATCGTTGGTGTAAACGATGCCGTCGATAAGAACTTCTTTCGTCAGCTCCGGTTCATTGACGTAGCCGATCATATTGACGTCGCCCTTGCAGGCGATCAGCCCGAGATGATCCTTAGAGGAATCGATCACGTTTTTATCGTCGTCAACGATCAGGATCTCCGAATTGGGCATCGGTCTTCCGATGCAGTTCACAAGACCGGGATTCGCGATGCAGTCGTACATTGTGACGGACGCCGCTTCGGAGGAGCCGTAATTGATGATCAGACGCGTTTCGGGCAGGAGCTTGCCGAGCTGGATCCTGTCGGGCTCTGGCAGGGGAGCGGAAGCGGATTCAATAAACGAGATCTTTTTGCGGTATGCGTTGATCGCGTCGCGGGAGATCGTCAGAATGAAACGGATCATCGCGGGCGGCAGGCAGCAGGCGATATTGTCAAACGGCATCTCGAGGATCTCGAAAAACGCTTTGATGTTGGTCATTCCGTTCAGAACATAAACGGTATTGCCGTTGATGATCGAAGTGAACAGCTTGCGGATCGCGTTGGCGTGGTTGAGGGGACCCGGAACGATCAGCAGCATTTCGGGCTCGTAACCGCAGCCGAAGATCAGATTTTCCGCAGTCGCGCAAAGCGCAAGATGCGACAGCTCTACGCCCTTGGAGGCGCCGGTCGTACCGGTCGTGAAAAGAATATCTGCGGGAGCGTCAAGCGCAGCGAATACGGGCTCGCCTTCGGCAGTGTACTTCTTTGCGTCATCCAAGACATTGCGGGGCAGAACGATACGGTCATTGCCGCCTGCGGGAAGGTCGTCGGCAATAATGATCTGCGCGTTCATTTTTTCCGCAACGTCAAGCACGGTCGCGTCGGGGGAGCTCTTTTCAAGCGAGCAGATCACGCCGTGCGCAAAGTGAACGCCGAAATACAGAACGGCATATTCGATCGTGTTCGCGGCGCGCGTCACGATGACGCCGCCCTCGGTCAGTCCGTTCTTTTCAAGAAATGCGCCGTAGCCGCGCGACGCGTCGTAAAGCTCACGGTAAGTGATGCTGCCTTCCGCGGAGATCACGGCGGGCTTGTCGGGCGTATTTAACGCGTGTTCGTAAAGATACTGTTCAATCGTTTGCTTTTTCATTTTGCGAGCTCCTTCTTTTCTTCTTTGGAAGTCAGTTTGATAATAATCATTGAGATCAGCGCAGTCGCGACCGCGGCGTATGTGTCGGAAAACGCGGGAGAGATCGGATAGGATCCTTTCACGGTCTTCCATATCACCCAGAACAGCGCGACGAGCACGGTGAGGACCATGGAGATAATGACCGGGATCTCCTTCGGTTTATATTTTTTGGAATAGATGCCGAACAGCAGGATCACGAAGAGACTGCCGCGCAGCGAATAAGCGAAATACACAACGTCGAGAACGGCTTTGTTGTCGAAGATCGCGATCGCGAACGATACGCAGATCACGCCGGCGAGCGCGGTGACGATCCTTGAGACCATCAGATCGTTCTTGTGCGCTTTTTTCGACAGCTTGGGATATACGTCTTTTGTAAACAGCGTGCCGCATGCGAGAAGGATCGGCGAGGCGGTGGAAAGGATCGCAGCCATCATCGCGGCGGTCACGAGTCCCGCGAGCCAGGCCGGCATATTCTGCATCAGGCTCGGCAGGGCGAGCTTCGCGTTCTCAAGATCCGGGAACTGCATCTTCGCGATGATGCCGAGGATCGCGGTGAGAATGCCGAACGGAGCGACGATCAGCGCGATCAGGATCGACGATTTGAACGCCGTTTTTTCGTCTTTCGCCGCAAGGATCGGCTGAATGCCGGCCTGCGCGGTGCAGGCGCCGAGAACGGATGCGACGACCCAGGAGCCGATCTTCGTGCCGCCGATCGAGGTGAAGGAAAGGTACCCTTCGGGGACCTGCGCGATAAACTCTTTTCCGCCGCCGAATTTTGTTACAGAGTAAATCACTGCGACGATAATGCCGACGTAAAGCACGATCATATGCACGGTGTTGGTATAACCGACCGAGACCATGCCGCCGAACAGCGTGTATATGATTACCACAATACCGAGGATCGCGATGGAAAGCGAAATATCCATATTGAACAGCACTTTGCCCAGCGAGCCGATCGCGACCATCTGCGATACGCCGACGACCAGCATGACAAGAAGTAATATGATGCTTGAGGCGGTTCTTGCCTTCTCGCCGATATAATGGCCGACGATGCCGGATACGGTCGGTTTATTCAGACTGCGGTAGAGCTTCGCAAAAAAGAAAGCGCAGACCATGATGCCGATGCCGTTTGCGATGGTGTACCATGCGCCGGAAATACCGTAGAGATAACCGTATTCCGAAACGCCGGTCGTCGAGGTGCCGCCCATCCATTCGCCGGCGCCGGCGGCGACGCACATCAGCACGCCGAGATTCGCGCCGTGAAAGTGTTTGGAGTTATTGCCTTTCTTATAGGAGAAGACGCCCAGAAGGATCATAACGAGCAGGTAAACGGCAACGATAATCAACAGAACGTTCATTTCTTCACACCTTTTTAATATGATAAATAATAAATATGAAACATATTATAATATTTACTATTAAAAATGTCAATAGATGTATAGATAAATACAATAGATAAAAGCACAGAAAAAAGCGGCGCGGTAATGCGTCGCTTTTGTTGATATTGTCGGTGCGTTTCGTTTATTTTGAGGACTTCAGCTGTTTGATGCGTTTCTTTGTCTGTTCATAGGCGTCGACATAAAAATCAAAGGCTTCGTCTTTGCGTCTGTCGTCCAGATCATAGTGTTTATTTAGGTATTCCGCAAAATAATCGGTGAATTTCTTCGACCCGTCATAGTTTGTATGGCTTGTATCCCGGAAATCCGTTTTTTTATCGAAGACGTATGTCTGTTCACCTTTTTCGGTACAGAAATCAACATACGGGATCCCGGCTTTTTTCAGCTTCGCATGCAGCGTGTTCATTCGTTTTGCCGTATCCTCATCGATCAGATGAGGTGAATTGACGAAAAGAAGATTAAGATCCATTCTTTTCGCGAAATCAAGAATTTCTTGCAGGCATTCATCGGCATACCATTCGAGCTTCATTTTTTTATCGGAAAAAACGCTGTCGGGCATCTCATTCACGGAAAACTGCGGAACGGACAGGCGATAACCGAAAGAGTAAGAATAACTCTTTTTCAGAACGTTGAAGGTAAGATCCTCCTGCCACATATCGTGATAACGCAGCACGTTGAAATAATACGTCATATCCAGCCTGGAAGTATCCGTGATCCTGCTCATGTAACGCAGCGTCTGATTGACGCCGATCATGCGGAAATAGGAATACATCGGGAATACTTCGTTGAAGTATCTCGAACGCACGTCCATCAGCTCTTCTTCGGGCGAGGCGATAAACGGACGCATATCGATCACAAACAGCTTCGGCTGCTGATACTTCAGGGCATATTTGATTGTCGGCAGGACCGTCCAGACCTGCATGCCGTCGACGGTAAGATCATAGCTCGCGATCCCGAATTTTTCATATGCTCTCCCCGGGATGAACGAACAGTGAATGCCGCTCGTTCCGGTCAGAACGACGTCAACGCTCTCTTTCGGCAGATCGGCAATGGTCTGCAATGTGCTGCGCATTCTGCCCTTGGATGTGTCGGAATGAAAAATTCTGCATAAGAAACAAACAGTCAGCAGCAGGCACAGAGAAAAACATAGTAATCGTATAAGGTTGTTCTTGTTCATAATTCATAGATGCCGACTGCCGCAACAAAGAAGCACTTTGAGGCAGCAGTCTTTTGTCTTCGGTCAGGATTTTACTTTTATCTTGTATTTTTTCGTGATTCTTTTCAGCATTTCGGCGTAGTCGTTTGCCCACTGATCGCAGGATGCGTCCGTACGTCTGTCGGGCAGCAGATCGCGATAATTTTCCGCGAGGTACTTGCCGAAATAATCCGTAAACTTTGAAGCGCCGCTGTAGTTCGCATGGTTCCTGTCATAGAAATCGGTTTCATTGTCAAACGGATATTTTTTGAGTGATTCTTCTGTTGTGCAGTCGAAATAATCCAGCCCTTTCTTATCAAGATAGTCAAATAACGTGTTCGTACGTTTCATTGCTTCTTCGTCTACATATTGAGGAGTATTGACGAACACAAGTTTGACGCCTTTTTTCTCTGCGTATTCGATGAGTTCTTCCAGACACTCCATCGTATAAGGAATCAGATCTTTATACTCATCAGTGTATTCACTTACGGGAAGAGTCTTCTTTTTTGCAATATCTCCCGAAACAAGATACCCGTATGAGTTTGTATAACTGTTCTTTAATACACCGAAGGAGAGACCGTCTTCCCACATGTCGTGGTAACGCAGAATATTGAACCAGTAAGTGAGATCGAATCTGCTCGTATCCGTAACCTGACTCATATACTTCAGCGTCTTGTCGGTGGTTTCCATGCGAAGAGGCGACCACATCGGAAGGATCTCATTGAAGTATCTGGAGCGGTATTCCATGTTTGAGGTGTTCTTCTCAGAGATCAGGAACGGACGCATATCGATACACGCGATCTTGGGATTCTGATATTTCAGCGCGTATTTCAGCATCGGCAGAATGTGATATACCTGCATACCGTTGATGGTTAGCGTATACATCGTTACGCCGTAATCCGTGTATGCCTGCCCGGGAATCCAGAAACAGTGGATGCCGCTTGTGCCGATAATAACGGCGTCAACGGAATTATCTTCGATTTTGGTGTAAGTATACAGCCGGTTGCGCATATGTGCCTTGTCGTAATGGAAAACCTGACATAAAAAGGTAACGACTAAAAGAACGCATAAACAGAAACAAACGAAACGAATAATATTGTTCTTTTTCATTATCGGTTAACCTCCTTTAAAATGCCTGATAAAGGAAGCTCGCAGCGTCGTATCCGCGTCCGTATATACCGAAGATCAGCACGATCACAAACAGAGATATCAGAATAAACCATTTGAAGACGAGATTCTGTTTATTGAGGGAGTCGCGAATATGCATCCCGTGCTCCTGAAGAATGCTGACGGTCGCGAAGATGATGATCGCGAGGAACAGAATGAGCATGTTCTTCGCGTCGACGCCCATGGTAAACAGCTTGCCGTCAAGGTTGAAGAAGAAATCGGGATTCAGGTTGGTGAACATGCTCTTGATAATGAATCCGAGTCCCTTGATAGACGGAGCGTTGACGATCAGTCTGGAAACGGAAGTGATGCAGAATACGCGGAACATGCAGAACAGCTTATAGGAATAAGCCTGATCGTTGATTCTGAGGGCCTTCTTCATTTTCTTGAACAGTCCGTCAAACGCTACGGCGGAGGAGACCATAAACGCGTTATAGACGCCGTAAAGCAGATACTGGTACGATGCGCCGTGCCAGATACCCATTAAGAAGAATACAACGGCGGGCGTGATGACGGAGGGGACCATCTTGCCTGCGAATTTGCCCCACTTTTTGTTCGCCTTCTGCGAGAGCTTGAGAACGGGCTTGGAGAGCATTACGGGATAGAAAACGTAATCGCGCATGAAACCGCCGAGGGTCATGTGCCAGCGTCTCCAGAACTCGCCGAGGGACTGTGAATAAAGCGGACGTTCGAAGTTCAGCGGAAGGTCCGTGCCGAGGATCTCGGATACGCCGCGCGTAATATCGATACCGCCGGAGAAATCTGCGTAGAGATGAATGAAGGCAAAAACGATACCGAAAATAAACTGCGAACCCGTATTCTGCTCATATACCGAAGCGGAGAAAACGTTCGGCAGCACCATATTCGCGCGATCCGCGATCACGAGCTTTTTGAAAAAGCCCCAGAGCACCAGCTCCGCGCCGTGAACGAAACGGTCATAATCAAAATGATGCTCGGCGATCAGCTGCGTGCCGACCTCGTCAAAGCGGCAGATGGGGCCCTGAACGATATTCGGGAAATAGGAAACGAACAGCGCGACCTTGAAGAAGTTGCGCTCCGGCTCATATTTGCCGCGCGCTACGTCAAGAATGTAGCTTAAAGAGGCAAAGGTATAGAAAGAGATACCGAGCGGAACGATCATGCTGACGTGCGGGATATCCCAGCCGACCTTGAACGCGTCGAGAATGGTATTCGCGTTGGTGATCGTGACGTTGGTATATTTTACGACGGCAAGCACGATCAGATGGAGGGCGATCGTCGCGACCTGCACTTTCTTGATCTTAGCCTGCGTCTGTTTCTTGAACTCCCTTTTTTGCTCACGCGTAACGTCTTCTCCCAATGCAAGCACGCGCGCATTGTTGTCGTTGCGCAGCTTTTGCATCAGCATAGTCGAACCGTAGGTAAGGGCTGTTGAGGCGACAATAAAGATAATCTGCGGGACGCCGTTGAGATAATAAAAAATATAGTTCGCGATGAGCAGCAGCACCCACTGAAATTTTTTGAACTTATTCGGGATGATATAGTATAAAAACACCAAAGCCCCGACAAATAACAGATATTTATACGATGTATAAGTCATATCGTTTTCCTACCCTTTACAAAATAAACGCCGGACAAGTGGACGCCTGTCCGGCAGAAGATTATTTCTTGAATCAGTCGTCGAGAAGTCTTTCGACAAGCGCGTTGATTGCTTCAACGCTGTTGAAGTTCTCGGGAATGATATCGTTGATCGTGATGTCGATATCGAACTCGCTGGTCAGATCTGAAACGATCGCGACAACATCGAAGGAATCGAGAAGTCCGTCGTCAACAAGCGCTTTTTCCTTCTCAAAGTCGATGCCGGGGCAGTTCTCTTTGAGAATGGCAAGAATTTTATCCATGATATTTATCCTCCAAATATTTTTTATCATTTTATCATGCGTATTGTGTTTTGTCAATACATTAATATGTTTAAATTAATATATTAAATCAGCTGATAATTCGTCATTTTAAGACTGCAGACAGCTCTCGAGACAGAGTTCATGCACCATTTGCTCGAATTCCGAGCGGAATCCCTCGCAAAGCGGGATCTGCCAGATGAACATGCCGCAGGCGTTGCCCTCGACCATTTTCCATCCGTCCTCCGTCAGACCGATATCCCATCCGCCGTAATGCTGGTCGTCAAGCTCAAGCGCCATTTGCTCGATAAGCTCGAGCGCTTCGTCCCAGCGGGGGAGCCTGAAGCCGATGATCGGCTTGCCGGTATCCGGATGGGTAACGAAGCTGTGACAGGCTTCGTCTCTGGCGTGGGTGATCTCGCCCGTTTCAAGATCGACCGCGGTCAGAATGCCGCCGTTGCTCAGCGCGCTGTCGATCTCGGCGCCGCCCGCGCCGATGCGCAGAACGGGACGGAAGATTTTTACTTTATCACCGTTTCGCAAGGTCGGGATTCGGAACGTGTTGAACGCTTTCGGGTAGATCTCTTTCAAAGAATGATGATTCGACTGCAGCTCTTCAACGATAAAACCGTCCGGGAACCTTGCGAAAAGCTCGTCCGCGATCTCGTCCGGCGTTGCTGGGTAACCGTGACGGATCACCTTGTTGCCGTAACCGCCGAAATCGGTGTTCGCTTTTGCGATCAGCGCGCCGTATTGGGCAAGAAAGGCTTTGACCTTGTCCCGGTCGCCGGGTTCGATCCGCTCAATATCCCGTTTATAATACTTTTTGAAACGAAGATACGTGTCATATTTGCTGTCAAGCAGATCTCTGACCGACTGCGGATTCATGCGCAGCGTCAGGTCAAGGCGTTCCTTATCGGAAATAAACTCGTGCTGTTCTTCTTCGGTGCGCCGATAAAACTCGAACAGCATATACTCACGGAAGGTAAATCCGTATTTTTTGCCGACATAGCGCATATCGGCGAGAATGCGTTTTTTCTCCTCCGGGCTGCGATCGCTGTTTTTGATCATGTCGTAAAACCACATTTCACGGCTGACGTCCCCGCGGGATGTGAACGCCATCGTGGTCTTGTCGTCCCGGATCATGTCGTAAAGGCCCTTCATGCTCATGGGATGCTCTCCTGTTATATCAATTATAAATTTTATGTTAATTATTTATCCACGCAAGGATATCGTTCATGACCTCGTCTTTGTTCAGCTCGTTGAGCACTTCATGCCTGCACTCGGGATAGAGCTTTGTCGTAACGTTTTCATGGCCGGTCTCGGCGAGCTTCGCGCTCACGGCTTCGATGCCTTTCGACAGATCGCCGACGGGATCCATCGCGCCGCTGATGAGAAGGATCCTGAGCTCCTTCGAAAGCGTCGCGTACCATTCGTCCGTGTTAGACTGCACGTTGAGCTTCACAAGGTCGATCATGCCCTGTGTGGTAAAGAGGAATCCGCAGTAAGGATCGGCGATATATTTATCCACGATCGCGGTGTCGCGCGTGAGCCAGTCAAAAGAAGTGCGGTGTTCAAAAGGCTTGCTGTATGCGGAAAAGCTGAGTTTGTCGAGCAGCTTGCTCTTGTGCTTCTTGCCGCAGACTTTACCGATCACGGCCGCAAGCTTCTCGCCCGTTGCTGCGAGGGGATTCGGTCCGCCGGTGCCCATATAGATCGCGCCGTCGAAGCCGTCCTCGGGATGGTTCGCGGTGTACATTCTGCAGATGAAGGAGCCCATGGAATGCCCCATCACGATCAGCTTTTTGCCGGGATTTTCTTCTTTCGCTTTCAGCACGTTCGTGCGAAGATCCGCGATCAGACCTTTGTAACCGTCCTTTTCGCCGAACCAGCCGGTATCGGCAAAATCTTTATTTGACTTGCCGTGATTCGCCATATCGTGCATATACACGGCGACGCCGTTCGCGGTCAGAAATTCGATAAAACCGAGATACCGCTCCTGATGCTCCGCCATGCCGTGGTTTATGACGAGAACCGTATCAAACGAACCGTCGTCGGGATAATACGCCTTTGCCGCGATATCGCAAACGCCCGTTGCCGAGGGATAACTGTATTCTTTGATGTTCATTTGGCATCAACTCCTTTTGTAATTATTTCAATTATATAATATTTTTCGCTTGAAAGCAATATCCCGGGCAAAAAAAACCCTGATTGACTTTTCAGGGCGGATTATTTATAATTGAATTAATGAAATGAGAAAGGAAAGTGACTATGAAGAATCTGAAAAAGCTTACGCTGCTGCATTCAAATGATATGCACGGCGATTTTATGGAAGAAAACATCAACGACAGTCTCGTCGGCGGCGTTTCCATGCTGTCGGGATATGTAAACAAGGTGAGACAAGAGGAAAAGAACGTTATTTACGCCATAGCGGGGGATATGTTCCGCGGATCGATCATTGATTCCGAATTTCAGGGAGTGTCCACGATTCAGATCATGAACCTGCTCGGGCCGGACGTCGTGACGCTCGGAAATCATGAAGTCGATTACGGCGTCGCACATCTTCTGTTTCTGGAAAAGTGCGCGGAGTTCCCGATCGTAAACGCGAATCTTCATATCAAAACAAATCATGCGCGTCTGTTCCAGCCCTGCAAGGTGATCGAGATCGACGGGATGAAGATCCTTTTTATCGGCATTCTGACAGAGATCGCGCTGATGCAGTGCAAGACGGACGGCCTTGTCGGCACGCTCGTCACGCTTGAGGACGCTGCCGAGGAGATCGGTAAGATCTGCAATACGTATAACGCCATTGATATTGATTTTACGGTTCTTCTGACGCATATCGGTTTTGAAGAGGATAAGAAACTCGCGGAGCTGCTTGATCCCGCCTGGGGCGTTGATGTCATTATCGGCGGACACTCGCATACGTTTATAACGGAACCAGCCGTTGTGAACGGGATCCCCGTTGTTCAGGCGGGCACGGGAACGGATCAGATCGGACGCTTTGATATCATGATCGATACCGATAATAATTGCATAGATTCCTATTCATGGAAGTCGATCGACATCAATGAGAAGAATTGTCCGAGAGACCTTGATATCGAAGACGTCATCAAAAACTATAAAACCCGTACCGATGAAAAATATGGCAGAATCATTACAAGGTTTGTCCGTCAACTGACGCATCCCACACGTATTCGAGAAACGGAGCTCGGTGATCTTTTAAGCGACGTTCTGAAGGAAGCGATCGGCGTCGATATTTTCCTTCTCGGGTCGGGAAGCATCCGTACCGAACAGCTCGGACCGATCGTGACAAAGGGAAGTCTGCGTGAGTGCTTCCCCTATGACGACGCGGTCTATATGATCTATCTGACCGGCGCGCAGCTCAAACACGCGCTCCTGAGAATGCTGCGCGACGAGGCGCTGGACGGCGCGCATACCGAGTTTTATCAGCTCTCAAAAGGACTTGTCGTAGAATACGATCAGCCGACGCACAGCTTTCTCCGTTTTGATTTTGAAGGAGAGCCGGTTGCGGACGAGCGCATCTACACCGTCGGTCTTCAGCATTATCATTATACGAATCTGCCGGACTCTTTTGATCTGACCGTTGAGGACGTGAGGGCGAACCACGCGGAAAGGATCGTTTCCACCTCCTGCATTCAGATTATTGAAGAGTCTCTGAGCGCGGGGCAGCATCAGAATGCGGATGGCTGCGGAAGATTGATTATGCATCTGAACGACGGAACCGTCGTCGGCAGACCGGAATAAGCTTTCAAATAATAATACAGATCATCTTTATTTCGGAGCGTTTTCTTTTCGGAATTCGCTCCGATTTTATTTGACGGGATAGAAACAAAGAAATCGGACTGCCGCGGATCTTGAAATCCAAGGCAGTCTTTAAAACTCGGAGAGAATAAATGATAATATGATAAATCAGAAGCTTCCGAAAATACGCGTTGTTCCCGCTCGATTGCGGAATTTCAGAAGTACGGTTCCGCTCAAATCATCCCATACAAAGTCGATATTTACGCTTTTCGCGACTCCGTCCCCTTCCGCCTCGGTGATCTCGCAGGTCACGAGCTTCGGCTCCGTCGGAAGTCGAAGACGCATTCTCGCGTCACAGTCGGCGCCGCACCCGATTACCGAAAAACCGTTTTCATTAACGGAAAGCTCGTTTATTCGGACAGACGTGCCGATAACCGCCGTATCGCCGGGAATACGCTCAAGCTCCGCGAGAACAGCATATTCGCCCGGTGAAACGGTTTTTTGTGTGCATACGGTGAAATCGTTGTCGAGCATATCGGCGAACAGTCCCCTGTGGATCAGAGGAGCTTTGCTTTCACACTCATCCATAACCGCGGAGATAATATACTCGCCGCGTCGCAGAGAAATATAATTCGTGTCGGGCGCTACGCCGATCAATTCACCGACAGCAGCAGCGTAACGGTTTGCCTCGACTGTATTCACGCACAGATCGGCGGGGCAGCGGCGCAGGAGAACAAATTTACCGTCTCCGCATTTATACTCGCCGTCGGGAGCGTTCTCGGAAATACCGAGCAAGCGAAGAAGATGTTCAAGCGGCGAGGGATCGGATTTTTTCCCTGTGTTCCACCATGCGCGTATATTATGGAAGGGATCCGCGCCGTCGCCGACATAGACGAGGATCCCGCCGTCGCGAACGTAATTTGCAAGAGCGACGTTGATATCCGCGCTTTGCGGTTTCATAAATTCATAGCTTAATACAAGAAGTTTATAATCGTCAAGATATGAAGGATAACGCGTGATATTTTCAAGCTGTACGGGCCGGACGGGGTAACCGCCTTTGAGCAGGGGCAGCGCAAGTCCGTAAAACAGCGGAAAAGCCACGGATTCAAGAAAACTCAACCTGTCGCCGGACGCGATCTCCTTTTCTCTTCCGGGAATATAATTCTCACTGGCGAGAAGCTCGATTTTACCGACGCGGGCGTAGCTGTCTTTTTTCGCGAGAACATCGTCGGGAAAATTCCGCTGGAACATCGCAGTGTCCGAGAGAAAAATGCCGATATCGGGAACCTTATGAAGATATTCGTAATCCTCGGTGCCGAAAGTGCCGAGCATCTGAAAAACATTCATCAAAAACGTGCGATAGCTCTCGGGAATGGGAGCGGCGTCGGGCTGATCCTTCGGATATTTCGCTTCTCCCGAGAAGATCCTATGCGGCCACGGACAGATCTGAAAACGGTTGATTTTCGGCTGAAGAAGCGAACCCATCAAAGTCTGAATATAGTTGTATCGGTAATTATCCCATGTGTAATCAGGACGGTCCTCGATCGGATCGTTGTCGAACCACATTGTTCTGCCGGTGCCTCGCACGAGTTCCTGCATCACGCCGTATTCAAGAAACGCCGTCTCGAAGGTCCGCTCTTTGTATACGCCGTGAAAAACGTTAGCCTCGCGGCTTGTGCCCATCCAGACCTGCGCTTTGTAACCGTCCAGCGACGGAATATCGGTCATCGTCCCTTCCGGACTCATCACCTTCCATTGCGAATAATTCAGCAGACTGTGCGTGGGAACATAAAAACGCAGAACACGGCCGTATTTAACGAGCGCGTATTCTCTCAGAGATTGGCTGACGCGTTCGATCGCACGGCGATAGAGCCATGCCTTGAGCCGCGCCGCGCGATAATGCGCGTCAACGCTTTCGTGCGGCGGGATCCAGTCCTCATGGTAAAAAAGCTTATATTCCCGCTTGAATGCTTCACTGTAGCCGCCGGCGTTCAGAAATTCGGGTTCTTCGACGTGAATCGCCTCCACGCCGGCGTCAACGGCGACTTTCAGTTTCTCGATCAGATAATCGGTAAATGAAATCGTCGGCACCATATACCCCGTAGAGTGGATATCTCCGCCTGTGACGGAACCGTCGCGGCTGCGCTGCATCTCGTCGTAATGCTCGCGGCCGTCCCATTGACCGCTCATATAATCCTGAAATCCGCCCCATGCGATGCCGTTCATCAGATGGACGACATATCCGCGTTCGCGGAATTTTTTTACACGCTCCGGCATTCCCGGATCGATTCCGTATACACAGACAAAATCGTTGCCGAAATCGGTCTCGGGCCGAAGCGGCGCAGCTTCCTGATAACAAGTCAGTTCCTCTTCTCTCTTGCGGATATAACTCATAAAAATCCCTCCGGAATTTGTTTTTTTTATTCTATCATATATCAACTCGGTTTACAATACAATTCGGATATTGTTGGAAATAGTGATTGAAAACAGACTGACTTCGAAAAATTTTAATATATTTCAGTATGTCAAAATATTTAATTCCGTTAGAATTTGGTTGGAACAACCGTTAGAACCGGTAAAAAAAGAAAAAAGCCCTGATAAAACAAGGGCACTGAAAAAGTCCAGTTCTACAGAAGTAGGGCTGGCTTTTTCATTAGAGGAATGATATAATACAAACAAGGGATGGTGATGAAAAATGTTGAGGAATAACGATCAAATGAGTTTTGATTTATCGCCTTA
>JAFRPB010000183.1 GCA_017429345.1 Clostridia bacterium
CGCCGGCGACACCGTCACCTTGACCGTAACGCCCGGCGAAAACAGCGTGTTTGAGTCTCTGTCCGTGACCGATGCGGACGGCGAAGAGATCGAAGTCACCGACAACAAATTCACCATGCCGGCGAAAGACGTTACCGTGACATCGCGTTTTTATGAGACCTATAAGATCCGGGTCGGCGGCGTACAGGTCACGAGCAAGAACAAGGCAGACGTTCTCGGCAACGGCTCTGTAGCCTATGACGGCACGCAGACCGAAGGAACGCTGTATCTCACAGATGCGAATATCACGGGCGCCTATTACGAGGGCAGTATCGCCAAGAATATATTTGTAAATAATGCCGATCTGTCCCTGACGATCGTGCTATCCGGTGAAAACAGCGTCAGCGGCGGGCATTACGCTTTTGATATTGCCTGCGCCGGCGTTACGCTTACGGGAGAAGGTCTGCTGAACGCGCACGCGAGCTCCGAAGCCTTCTATTTCCATCGCACGCCGCTTACGATCGACGCAACGACCGTAAACGCCGAGGCGGATAACAGCTTTTGTATGGAGATCGGCAGCGCCGCTCTTACGATCCGCGACAGCAGCGTGACCGCCGTCGGCGGAGGGAATATGGCCCTTGACGCCAAGGACGTTGCGATCGTCAACAGTACCGTGGACGCAACAGCGGGATATTCCTACGCGATTTACGGCTCAGACAGCATCCGTATTACGGACAGCACCGTGACTGCGACTTCCCAAAATCAATATGCGGTCTACGCCGGCTACGAAGATATGACGATCACGGGCAGCAGCGTGACGGCGTCGAGCGAAGGCTCCTGCGGCATTTACGTGAACCGATCGCTCACCGTCACCGACAGCACCGTTGAAACCACGGGCTGGTATCAGGGGCTCACAGTCGATGGAGCGCTCACGCTGGAAGGCGATACCGAGCTGACCGTCAACGGGAGAAACCGCAGGTACGCCGCCTTGCTGGTCGGCAGTCTCGAAATGGATGACGATTTTGTTATAACAACGCCCGAAAACGCCGTTGTCGCAAACTATTTCGGCGATGCTTACGACGCGGTATGGGAAGCCGACGGAACGACCCTTGCCGACAAGGTCGTTATCAGGCGCGCGTATCACGTGAGCATAAACGACGCCGAACACGGTACCGTCACAACGGACAGAGCGAGCGCGTTCAAAGGCGATACCGTCACGGTGACGGCGACGCCTGCCGACGGCTATATGCTTGCTTCCTTGACCGTTACAACCGTCTCCGGTGAAAGTGTGCCCGTCACGGACGGCGCGTTCGCAATGCCGAAGGAAAACGTGGCGATCACGGCGGCCTTTGCCTGTCCCCACGCTTCTTACACGCTCACCGGCTGGAGCTGGGCGGAGGATTACAGCAGCGCCACGGCGACCTTCACCTGCGGCGTCTGCGGAGATACCGTCCGGCTGACTGACGACGCGCCGGAGAAAACGCAGGTCAGTCCCGCCACGCCCGCGGCGGACGAGGTGGTCTGTTACACGGCGACGGTCACATTCAATGAACAGATCTTCACGGACAAAACCGGCAGCGTAACGGTCCCCGGTACCGCCGATCAAGCTGCGGCGGACGCGGCGGAAGCGCTGATCGACGCCATCGGCACGGTGGAATATACTCCCGAGTGTAAAGCAAAGATCGATGCTGCGAGATCGGCATATAATGATTTGTCGGATGCCCAGAAAGCGCTTGTTGAGAATTACGGCGTCCTTGAAGCCGCGGAAGTCCGTTACAACGAACTCAAAGCGGCGGCTGAAACGCCAACCGATCCTTCGGATCCCACGGATCCGACCGATCCCGACCATCCCTCCGGCGACAACATCTGCAAGTGGGATAACGTGGATCACGGCACGTCCTTCTGGGGCAGGCTGGTCAAGTTCTTCCATTCCATTCTTTATTTCTTCGCCCATCTGTTCGGCAGAAGATAATCGGACAACTTAAGCAAAACGCAAATTTGGATATATGAAAGGAAATCAAAATGAAAAAAGGTTTTGTATGCGTACTGTCTCTTCTCATCGTTCTGACCCTGTTTGCCGCCTGCGGAAAAAAGGGAAGCAACGATCCCACTCCCACGAACAACGCTCCCGCCTCTGACACGTTGTCGGTCGAAACGATCGGCGATGCGCTGGCGCTGACGGGGGAAGGCGAATTCCAATCCGCCACCCTCGGGAAGGCTTATGTCGTTGTGTTTGAAAAAGACGGCGTTTATTGGCGCGTGATCGCTGAGCTCACCCCGGAACAGCATGATGAGATCTTCGCATTGGATATCCTTGACGAGAATCATGACGAAAAAGAAAAAGAACTGGTTTCACCGCTCACGGTCACAAAAATTGAAAACCTGAACGAAAAGAAGCTGTCCGACGACGACATGACTGCGCTGGTCGGCAAGACGGGCGCAGAGCTCTTCGACAGCGGCTGGACGACCGGTATGGGTTATGATCTTGAAAGCATGGAATTCTATCTGGAGTACGCTCCGTTTATGTATACCGTCACGTTTGAAAAGCAGGAACAGCTGGAGAACACCGACGATTTCGACCAGGAAGCGGCGGTCGCTTCCCTGAAGGTCGTTTCCGTTTCTTTCTCCGGGCTGGGAAACAGCGCCACGGAGATTCCGGAGTATTCCGAAGAATTTGCGGACAAATAACAGAAAACGGCAGTTTTTATGCAGAAGAACGGCAGCTTGAAAAAAGGGCTGCCGTCTATTGACAGAAAGAACAATGCCGATCGTTTTCTGAATACAAGAAACAGGAGATGCGTTCATGAAAATAATGAAAAAGAGTTTTTCCGTATTATTGACCGTACTGCTTGCGCTGTCGGCGTTCGCTGCGGTCGCCTCCGCCGCGGACGAAAACGTATTGCTCGCCGGTACCGCGGGCACGGGGATCACGTGGATGCTGACCGACGGCGGCGTGCTTACCGTCAGCGGCAGCGGCCCGATCCAAGATGAGATCGCATACGACTATGATGACGACGGCGAGGTCGTTTCCTCGCAAACGCTGAACAGTATCGCGTTCTCGCTGACCGAGTATTATGACGGGCAGACAGCGGGAATGGACGTCGCAGCCGCCGAACGGTTCCGCTTCAACCTTGTGCGCGAGATCGTAATAGAGGAAGGTATAACGGTTATCCCGGACGGGGAGTTCGACGGATTCTATCCGCGCAAAGTGACGCTTCCCGCTTCTCTGAAGGAGCTCGGCTGTCAGGCTTTCAACGCCTCCCTGGCTTCGGAGGTCGCTATCCGCAGCGCATCGCTGGAGTCCGCGCAGTTTACCGTCGCAGTTTACCGTGCGGACGCGGAACCCTACGCGGATCCTGACGCGGCGATCGAAGACCTTGTTGCCAAACGCGTACGCGAAGAACAGTTCCAGAAAGATATTCTCCCGATCTATGCCCTGCAGGAGCTGTTCAGCATTGAGAACGGCCTGCTGGAAGCATCGGATGAAGAGCTCGCTAATATATATGCGTATTACAACAAAGCGTTCGGCTCTGATGCGGAAACGGCGGACGAACTGGAATCTGTCGCGCTCGGGCTGCTGAACGGGCGCTTCGGTATGGAATATACCGATAAGAATGAATTATTCCGCATCGAGCAGAACGAGTGGGATTGGGACCCTGAAGTCGTCTGGGCGGAGGAGCTTGAGGCGGCTTATACGGCGGAGGCCGACATTCTTTATAACGACGACAGAATGATCTCCGCGACGCTTGGCGAAGAGTTCTCCAACGGTGAAAAGGCATACGGCTGGCTTACGGTCACCGCGCCCGGAGATTCGGAGATCCAAAACGCCTGCGAAAGAACCGGCGTGACCTTCGCCGATCTCAACGAGGGCCTCTGCAAATGGTGCCATAAGGATCATTCCGGAAACCTCTGGCAGAAGTTCGTCGGATTCATTCACAGGATCGTTTACTTCTTCGCCCATCTTTTCGGCAGGAAATAACGCAAATTCCGGGTCCATGGACAGTTTTGCGGGCGAAGATCCAACTCCGGTCCGAAAAGACCGGCTGCTCTGTATGCCCGCTCCGCCATTGGGGCAACGATGTGTTTAGTTTTTTGATCTCAAGGAGGATAAACATATGAAACATCACGGCGTCAAACGAACTCTTGCGATTTTTGTATCGATACTTATGGTTCTGTCCGTCTTTCCCTTCGGGGCGCTGACGGCGTTCGCCGAGAACGGCGCAGCGGCAGACGACTGGGCGTCGCTGCAGGCGGCGTTCAACGAGGGCGGCACCGTTACGCTCAGCGGCGACGTGACCGCGCCCGCCGGGGCGGCGGCGCTGACGGTCCCTTCGCGCACGCGGGTCACGCTGTATCTGAACGACTGCACCATTGACCGCGCGCTGACGGAGGAAACCGAAAAGGGCAGCGTCATCATTGTGTCCGGCGAACTTGAAGTGTACGGTCCCGGCACGATCACCGGCGGCAATACATCCGGCTCCGGCGGCGGTCTTTGGGTCAAACGCGGCGGCAGTGTCGTTCTGGACGAAGACGTCGTCGTCAGCGGCAACCACGCAAAGTACACCGGCGGCGGCGTTTACGTTTCCGGAAGCAACGCAAATTTCTCTATGATGGACGGAACTTCCATCACGAACAACAGCGCAAAAAACGGCGGCGGCCTTGCGC
>JAFRPB010000184.1 GCA_017429345.1 Clostridia bacterium
AAGCGTTCGGCTCTGATGCGGAAACGGCGGACGAACTGGAATCTGTCGCGCTCGGGCTGCTGAACGGGCGCTTCGGTACGGAATATACCGATAAGAATGAATTATTCCGCATCGAGCAGAACGAGTGGGATTGGGAACCTCAAGTCGTCTGGGCGGAGGAGCTTGAGGCGGCTTATACGGCGGAGGTCACATTCTTTATAACGACGACAGAATGATCTCCGCGACGCTCGGCGAAGAGTTCTCCAACGGTGAAAAGGCATACGGCTGGCTTACGGTCACCGCGCCCGGAGATTCGGAGATCAAAGACGCCTGCGAAAGAACCGGCGTGACCTTTGCCGATTTCTACGAGGGTCTCTGCAAATGGTGTCATAAGGATCATTCCGGAAACCTCTGGCAGAAGTTCGTCGGATTCATTCACAGGATCCTCTATTTCTTCGCCCATCTTTTCGGCAGAAAATAACGCGAGTTCCGGGGCTATGGACAGGTTTGCGGGCGAAGATCCAACTCCGGTCCGAAAAGACCGGCTGCTCTGTATGCCCGCTCCGCCATTGGGGCAACGATGTGTTTGCTTTTTTGATCTCAAGGAGGAGAATGTGCGGATTACAGTTTTTCGTTCAGATCGCGGTACGGGGTATCCGTATTCACGAAAGTGTCGTATGTAAACGCCGCGCCGAGGCGGAAGCCGACGATGAAGCTATCCAGCTCAGAGATCGTATCCAACTCGCTCTGCGCGTCAAAGATTTTATCAAGCAAGCTCCGCTGTTCATCGGGCAGGGCGTTTTCTATTTCCGGTAAGTGATCCTTAATGTAACTTCTCAGCTTGTCCGCGCGGCTTCCGGGTTTCACCGCCCGTGCTTGGGGATCAACGTTGCCGAAGAAAAGGTTTTCAAGGAAATTCACTTCTTCACGCCTCCCTTCAGGGGCTTTGTCGGGAGCTTTGCTTTCAGCATGTTCTTATAATGCGCGTAGTGGTCGCCGAGAACATAGTCGATCACATATTTTTTCGGGATGTAATAGGTCCCCATAATGACGAAGTGCTCAATGTGATCGCCGCGCAGAAGCTTTCTGGCGGTACTGTCTGCGATACCGCCGAGCATTTCGCACAGCTGCTGCAGCGTTACAACGTCGGGATAATTCCGATAGATCTGATTAAGGCGTTCTTTTGTAATACCGTTATCCATATTGTATACCTACTTTCTTTATTTTGTTGACGGCAGATATAGAATATGGTCATACTTGTATTCATAAAGTCGCTTGTTTTTGGAGGTCAAACACGCCTGTGACCTCCGATTGACCTCCGTTTTTTTACGCTTTTTATGGTTTTTCGCAAATCGTCGAAACGCCCTACGCACAAGACTTTTCTGCGCTTACTACGGAGAAAAGCGTTGATATTGCGGCGTTTTTCAAGTTCGTCATGTTCCGTCAGCTTCCGAAAAACGACCTTCAGGTTCCAAATCTTTATTTCGACTTAAAATCCCGTTCTGGCAACAGAGTACCGGTTCGATCCCGGTCGCCGGCACCAAACATAAAAAAACGAACCTGATCTTCCCAGCGGGAGACGGGTTCGTTTTTTTGCGTTCAACGCAACATTTTTTTGGCGTACGTTCGCGTTTACGATACCGTTTTTGCCGGTGTCGTCGGAAAACAGATCGTAGCATGCGGCTTAAAGCGTCACACGCTGCGATCTGCCATCGTATTATCCGTTATCTGGACGCGTGCGAAAACAGGATGAAATAGTAGAGGATCACGTGGATCAGATGGATCAGCCAGCCGAACAGCTCCGAGGAATGGTATTTGCCGCAGTAGATGCAGCGTCCGGCGTCGTTGAGCGCGGGGATGCGCACCGTGTTCCAGTCCACGCGCACCGTGCCTGCCGCGTCGGCGTAATAGCCGTCGCAATCCGCACAGTACCAGTATTCGGTATTGCCGTCCGTATCCTCTGTCGGTTCCTTCGCGGGGACGTAAACGAGATGGTGCTCGCCGGTAGCGGGGATCGTCTCCTTCGTCTGGGAGATCGTATTCCCGCAGCGGGTGCATCTGACGGTGACCGTCCGCACGCCGGGTTTGCCGCAGGTGGGCGCCGCAGTTACAGCGCTCTCGGGCTCGCCCGCCAGATGCGCGTCCGGGTCGACCGGGATCGTTTTGCCTTCGGTCCTGCCGACCTCAACGCCGCATTCGCAGGTGACGACCTCCGTATAACTGCCGGGTTCGGTGCAGGTGGCGGCGACCTCGTCTTCTCGCGTGACGGTGTTTATGCCGGTATGGCGGGCGGCGTCAATGCCGGTCTCCTCGGTCGTTTCGGAGAGCGTCTTTTCACAGACCGTACATGTTACTGTGGTCTTCTTTTCACCCGACGCCATGCAGGTGGCTTCCCGGATCACCGTTTCAGCAGGTTCCCCGGGCGTATGCGCAACCGTTTCCTTTGACACGGTCCCGCCGGGAATAAGCACGGCGCGGCATTGCGCGCAGACCGTGTCGCCCGTGTAGCCGTCTTCCTTACAGGTGGCGGTTTTTGCGTTGACCGTGTCGGTCCCGTAATCGGCGTGGTTTTCCGGATCTTCGTTCAGCGTCTTCTCATCGGCGGCGCCGCATGCGCAGGAACGCTGCTGCAGGCCGGTTGCCGAACAGGTAGGCGCCAGCGTGATCTCTCCGTCTTCCCAGGTATGGTCCTCGGAGATATAGGATGCGGTTACCGTCAGGTCGCCGCTGACGTCCGTGAAATCGCCGGTCCAGCCGGAGAACCGTCTGTGCGTTTCGCCGTCGTTGAAGTAGTCTGCCTGTTCGGGGGCGGATGCGCTGCCGCCGGCGGGGACCGACTGCGTATCAACGGTCTCGCCGTCCACCGTGAACGTGACGGTGTAATAGGTGATGGGGGATATGCTTTCGGCGATGCCGTTCAGCTCGCCCAGGATCGCCAGAACGTTTTCTTCGTTGTTGTCGATCGCAAGCGCCGCCGTCAGTTCGCCGAGCTTCGCGTTCAGGGCGCCCACGTCGCCGGCATCATATTTGCCGGGATCGGCCGCCGCCTCGTCGCTGATCCCCTTCGCGCGGGAATACGTTTCGTTCAGCGTGATATCGAGCTTCGGGATCGAATTTCCGTGCCGCGTTTCATGGCTGCACGCGGTGCAGTATTCGTCGCCGGTATAGCCTTCGTACGTATAGCCTGCGGGGACGGCGTTTTCGGTCCGTCTCTCCGTCGTGGAGTGGTTATCATAATCGAACAGGCCGGTTTCAAAGGTTTCGCTGCCCTTTTCCGTGCAGTATGCGCAGGAGAAGTAATACCTTGCCTTTGCCGTGCAGGTCGCTGCGGAGGCAAAATACGTTTCGTCCGTATCCTGCGCCGAAAAACTGTGCGGGCCTTCGGTATGGTCGCTGACGTCGGTGATCACGGTTTCGGCGTTTTCATCGGCGAACAGCAGATCGCAGCCGGTGCAGCTCCAGTATTCGACGGTACCGCATTCGATGCACTTTTCAGAGGGCGCGGCGGCGTGGTGTTCGGTCGTGTGGCCCTGCGCCGGCAGGACGACCGTTTTTTCTGCCGTGAACGTCTGACTGCCAGCCGTCGCCGTGGCGGTGTAGGTCTTGTACCCGTCGGTCAGGTGTCCGGCGGCTTTGCTGTCGGTCAGTTCGACGTCTGCCGGAAGGGTCCGGGTATCGTCGCCCTTTACGCAGGTGACCTCTACGGATGCGGTGCAGCCGCCTTCATTCTCCGTCCAGGTCCAGTCCTCTTCGGCGGGTTCCGGATAGGTGTGTCCCGTTGCGGGGGCGCCGTCGATGCGCAGCGTCTGCGGATCCGTGTATACGGTTTCGTTGTTCGTGACGGTCGCGGTGTAGACCGTGTATCCGTCTTCGGTGCAGGTGGGTCCGGTGACAGCGGGCGTGACGTTCACTTCGGGCGTGATCGTATTCGTGCAGTTATCGCACCTGAACGTGGCGGTAACGGTGTTTTCATCCGTCCACTCGCCCCAGACCGGCTCGCCGGTGTAAGTGTGGCTCGTGACGGGAAGGATCCAGCTGTTTTCGCCGATCTCGTTGCTGCCGTCAGCGTCCGAGAAATACTTTTCACAGCGGGCGCAGTACCAGTACGCGCTGTTGCCGGGCGCGGTGCAGGATGCGGGGCTTTCCGGGGTCGCCGTCATGTCGTGCCCGGCAGGCTCGCCGGAATCAAACCAGGTGGAGAGGGTTTTCAGTCCGCAGACGCAGGAGTAGTAATACTGCGCAGGCGCGGTGCAGGTCGCCTCTTTTTTAAGGAAAAGGCCGTCGGTGTTCTGCCGGTCGAAGACGTGGGCGACAGCGGTAAAGGTCGCCTGGATCTCCCTGTCCTCGGTGACGTTCGTATAGCCGGTCCAGCCGTCAAAAACATAGTGGTAGACCTCGTCGCCGTACCCTGCCTGGTCGGCGGGCGGCGTCACATCGCCGCCGTGGGTCGTCGTTTCAGATTTCAGAAAGCTGCCGTTCCCGTCATAGAAACGGACGGTGTAGGAGTTGATCGTCGCCGCGCCGACCGTGACCGTCGTATCGGCGGTGATATTCGACACCGTATAGGTGACCGTATCGCCCTCCTTGACGGACGTGACCGTGCCGCCGGTCGCTGTGACGGACGGATCGCCGCTCTGGGTATAGCCCGCGTCCAGCGTGACGGTGAAGCTGACGCTGCCGCCGTGAGAGACCGTTGCGGCAGGCGCTGTGTAAGTATAGCCCGTGCCGTCGGCGGAGAACGTTATGTTGTAAGTATTGAGCGTCCAGTCCGCGTAAAGCGTTTTGTTCCCGGCGGGCGTATAGGTCGCGCCGTTAACTTTGTCGGCTGCCGCGCAGGCAGGATCCGTATACCACCCGTTGAAGGTATAACCCTCGCGGGTGGGTGCGGGAAGCGTCACGCTGCCGGGCGTCCAGTTGGCGTAAAGCGGGACCGTTGCGCCGTCGGTATCCGCGAGGTTCACCACGTTCGCGCCGTTGTCATAGACCTTTCCGCCCGAAGCGGAGGTCGCCCAGCCGTTGAAGACGGCAGCTGCGGTGTCGCTCGTGTCCGTACTTCCGTTATAATTATAGTTAAAAGTTACAGTGTAAGAGCGCGAATAGGCGTTTGCCGTCAGATCCTGAGCGGTGTCATAGGTAAAGGTCTGGTTGCCCATGGATCCGTCGGTCGCGCCGTTCCCGTCAAACGAGACATAATACGTGTTCGCCGTCCACTTGGCGTAAAGCGTACCGGCGGAACCGTCCCAGAGATGCGCCGAAGCGCCGGTAGCCGTATAATACTGCGTAGTAAAAGACGTATCGGAATAATACCCGCCGAAGGTATAGCCGGTGTGGGCCGGCATTGTGGCGGCAGGCATGTCCATGCCGATCACAGCCGTTACCGCCGTGCTGCCGCCGGAACCGCCGTTCTGATCCAGCGTTACGTCGATCTTTGCAAGCGCGGGAATATTGGTTGCGGTATTGGACGCGACGGCAATGATGCTGCCGTTGCCGACTGCGTCTCCCTGCGCGCCGCCGGTACCGCCGGCGCTGCCGATCTCATTTGCGCTCTGGCCGCTGCTGCCGTCGACGCCGCTCAGGCTGCCGCCGCCGCCACCGCCGCCGGCGATGCAGTAGGAACCGCCGTCTGCGGTGCCGCGGTTACGGGTGCCGCCGCCGGCTCCGCCG
>JAFRPB010000185.1 GCA_017429345.1 Clostridia bacterium
TCAAGGTAGTATCGTCGCAATTTCCACCTTGTGTTCCTATCGAAATTGCGCCGATCTCCACCTTGACGAGGCTGGTGTGTACTTACCACTGGCTTACCGATGTGCTGACACTATCGGCTTACCGATGTGCTGACCGCGCCCCGCGCCGTTACCTAATGCCTATTGCCTATTGCCTATTGCCTACTGCCTTTCTTTTGCCACAGATCAGAATTTGATCGTTTTGATCTCAAACGGTCGGAAGACAAGCTGAACGCAATTCGCGTACGGAGTCTCGTAAATCTCTTTTTCATCCTCAAGGAAGTTGGTGAGAACCGCAGAGTCAACGTCCTTGCCGAAGTCGACCGCCGCGGTCGTTTTTTTGCCCTCGCACTCATATAGACGCAGCACCGTTTTACCGGAGCCATCCTCGGCGGGCTTGACGGATTCGACGATGATATTCTTTGCGCTGATATAAGCGATGGGATCGATCTGCGCCTCGCCCTTCGCCGCGACCACGGGAACGTTCAGCTCATAAGCGGGGCTGATCACGCTCTGAACGCCGAAATCGCCGTCGTGCACCAGCAGCGAATAGGTCATTTCGTGCACGCCGCGGTCGCCGGTCACGTCCGGATGCGTGCCGCCCCGGTGCAGGGAAAGACGGAGATTGCAGTCCGTAACGGTGATTCCGTATTTGCAGTCATTGAGGATCGCCGCGCCGAAGCCGGACTCCGAAATATCGGTCCATTTGTAGTTGCAGACCTCGAATTTCGCGATCTCGAGGGAATTGTTCTGCGTGGTCGGGCGTTTGACGTGGCCGTATTGGATTTCGTTGCGCGCGAAGCTCGCGGAGATATCCAGATCGAAGCCCGCCTTCAGAAGTCTGTGGGGGCTGTTCCAGTCCACGACGGTATGGAAATCGATGCGCGGGGAATCGGCGTAAAAGACCATATCCTGACAAAGCGTCGTTCCGTCGCCCGCGTCGTAGGTCGAGCGAAGACGCAGCTCCACCGCGCCGTCGGTCACGATCTCGCGGCCCTTGAAACCTTTGACTGGTTTGAGATTGTCGACGATGCTCTTTTCAAGATCCCAGTTATCCCAGGCAAGGGGCACGTCCTCGCCGAAGAGCAGCACGTTCAGAGGCTCGCCGCCTTCTTTGCGCAGCTCCCTGCGGCTTTTCTTATCGAAATAGGAGGCAATATACCCGTCGTCGTCGAATTCGATCACGGCAAACGGTGTTTCGAGCTTTTTGCCGTCGTAAACGAACGGGGACTCCGCCTTTTTCGCTTCAGCGGCCATTTCGATGATCTCGCTGCCGAAGCCGGGGATCTTCACGCCGCCCACGCTGAGCAGCTCCCTGCCGCAAAGGTCTGTATATTTCTGCGACGGATAGTCCGCGGCAAAGCCTTCGGCGTTTTCGATGACGACCGCGTCGCTTCTGTCAAAGGACAGCGTGTTGAACGCGGTATAATTCTTCGAGGGGGCGACGAGCGAAGCGATATCCTCAGCCGTATCCGCCGCATACTCTGCGAGCAGCGCGTCCATTTCTTTGTTGTACGTATCGTAAACGGGCGTGATGCAGGTGCCGGGCAGAATATCGTGGAACTGGTTTTTCAGCATGGTTTTCAGACGCTTGTTCTGCTCGTCTGTGATTTCTCTGCCGGCGAGCACGTGGAAATACTCCATATCCCGCAGTGCGAATTCCGCCTTGCGGTTCTTGCGCTTGACGTCATGCATCTGCGTAAGTGTCCCGCGGTGCAGTTCCAGATACAGCTCGTCGTTGTAGACGGGCAGATCCGCCTGCTGCGTCTCAAGCTCCTTCATAAAAGCGCTGACCGTCATCGGCTCGACGATAGGCATGCCCTCCGTCGCCATCGCGCGGTGCGCGCTCTCGATCATACCGGGGGTTGGTCCGCCGCCGCCGTCCCCGTAGCCGTAGGAGACAAGGCGCATGTCGGTGGTATCCTTCATGGAGATCAGATCGATATTCTCCGCGATATCCGCGATATCCGGCCAGCAGTGCGTGCGGTTGAAATGCGTGAGCACTTCGCTGCCGTCGATGCCGCGCCAGGTAAAGCTCTCAAAGGGGAATTTATTCTGCTCGTTCCACGAGATCTTGGTCGTGTAGAAATACTTGACCTCGCTGCCGCGCATGATCTGCGGGATGTTGCCGTTGTAGCCGAAGGTGTCCGGCAGCCAGAAGCTGTCGGCGGTATAATCGAAATTTTCGCGGGTGAACTGCTGTCCCTTGAGGAATTGACGGATCATCAGCTCGCCGGAGGTGATATTGCAGTCGCACTCCACGTAAACGCCGCCGTTGGGCTCGTAACGGCCCTCCTTGACGCGCTTTTTCATCTCTTCGAAAATATCGGGGTAATAATTCTTCATCCACTCGCTGTGCAGCGCGCTTGACTGGATGAAATTATAATCCGGATACTGCTCCATCAGGTGCAGCGCGTTCGCGTAGGTGCGGGCACATTTGCGGATCGTTTCATCGACCGGCCAGAGCCACGCGGTATCCATATGCGAATGGCCGATGATTCCCGCCTTGCCGAAGATACGGGAGTTTCCGCCGGAGAAGAACGGGCGCGTGATCGCGAGCGCGTCCTTCACGCCTTTGCGGAACGCTTCGTCCGAAGCGTGCTTCGGGTAAAATACGAGCACTTCGCTGACCTTCTGCAATGCTTTTCTCGCGCGGGCAGGCAGGAAGCTGTGCTCGGGGATATCCTTCGCCGCGCTGCAGAGCTCGCGCAGGTCGAAGATCAGCGTGAAGATATCCTCGTCGCGGGTGCAGATATCCACGCCCTCGTAGGTATAAGTAAACGAAGGGGCGGGCATATCGGGATAGTCGTAATTGTCATACGGCGCGCAGCCGACGATGAAATGCCCCGCGTAGCATTCAAAAGCGAGCGAGACCGTCTGACCTGCCTTGAGCGCGCCGATATACTGGCTTGCGTGGTCGCCGCCGATATAATCGCGGTTTTTGGTATTGAAAAGTCCCTTCGGCACGCCGTTCAGAAAATACAGCTGTTCGCCGCAGCCCGGATGCGACATGACGTAAAGCTTTTTCCCCGCGAGCGCTTCCGGCACGGTATAGGTGCCGCGGATCCAAAGGTTCACCCACTCGCCGCCCCAGGAATACCCGGGCGCAAGCGGCTCCCAGCCCTCGGCGGGAACGGAGCGCAGATGCTCCTTCGTCTGAAGCGCTTCGGCGTTTTCCAGTTCCCCGACCTTCGTGTAAACGTACTTTTCATAGATATGCAGCGCGTCCTCGATCTTCGCATAGATGCGCCCGTTCAGTTTTTCATTATACAATCACGTCACGTCCTTTCGGATATTTGTTTTATCATAACATACCGCGGCGATTTTTTCCATACCCCGACAAAAATATCCTATGGGCAAATCTCCGAAATCATCTTTACATTTTTATATAATCGTGATAAGATACAGGAAAAAGGAGGTCATTTCTCATGAAAACATTCGTATTTCAGGGCGACAGCATCACCGACGCGGGCCGCAACCGCGACAACGACGATTACCGCGGCAACGGCTATCCGACTTTTGTGGCGGGCAAGCTGGGCTTCGATCATCCGGGCGAGTTCCGGTTCCTCAACCGCGGCGTAAGCGGCGACCGCATCGTCGATATCAACTCCCGCATCCGCAGGGATCTGATCAACCTTGAGCCCGATATTTTAAGCATTCTCATTGGCATCAACGACGTATGGCACGAGATCGGCTGCAAAAACGGCGTGGACAACGAAAAATTCTTCCGCACTTATTGCGAGATCCTCGAAGAGATACAGAGGGACTGCCCCGGCGTGAAGATCTTCATTCTCGAGCCTTTCGTACTCAAGGGACCCGCGTCCGAGGAAAACTGGGAAACCTTCGACACCGAGACGAAAAAACGCGCCGCTTCGGCGAAGAAAGCTGCGGAGAAATACGGCTGCGTGTTCGTGCCACTGCAGGAGAAATTCGACGAGGCGGCGACAAAGGCCCCGACGACCTACTGGCTGCACGACGGCGTTCATCCCACGGCAATGGGACACGAACTGATCGCCCGCGCGCTGGTCGAGGCGGTAGAGCAATAACGATATATTCCCCATATCATCGCTGCGCGATTTTTGCGCGCGCCTTCAGGCTGCCAATAAAATGGCAGTCTTTTTTGTTATATTTACCAAAAAACCAAACAGATCACAATTATTTTGCGTCGATCTGCCGTTCGTCGGTCGTGCAATACCGTTCGTTCTGTCAGGCTTGACGAAATTACCTTTTTCATGTATTGTTGAATCGAGGCTTGCAAAGGAGTTGATGCATATGCCGTATGACGTTTCCGTCAGCTTTTCGGAAGACGAATCACTGGATAAAATCGAAATACGGATCATTGCGCCGGAACGGAACGAGCAGGTCGAACAGCTGCTGTCGCGCCTTTCCGACGCGCATCGGTATCTTGAGCTCCCGACCTACGGCGGCGGTCAGATCCGCCTGCGAAAGGACAGTATCATCCGCATCTTCAGCGAAAACAGAAACAACTACGTCTGCACCGCTGAAGAGACCGTCCGGACGACAGCGTCGGTCAGCGAGCTGGAACGGCAGCTCGGCGCGGGCGGGTTCCTGCGGATCTCGCGGTTCGAGATCATCAACCTCGACAAGGCGATTCACTTCGATTTTTCCATCGTCGGAGAGCTGAAGATCAAAATGGAAGCGGATCAGACGGTTTTTGCGTCAAGGCGGTACATTCCCGTGATTCGCGATTATCTGAAGGGCGGTGATGCAAAATGAGAACGAAAAAGAAGTTCTGGCGACGGCTTCTGATCGGCGCGTTTGCCGGCGCAATACTCTGCAATCTGATCGCTCTGCTGATCGTCTCTCTGTCCGGCGGGAGTTCCTTCTATTCGCAGAACCTTGCCCGGCGGCTCGGCAGCCCCGCGGCGGCGGTCATTCTGCAGACGCTGCTTTCCATGCTGATCGGCATGACGGGCATGGGCGGTATGTCGCTTTACGATGAGACGGACCTGCCGCTTGCCGCCGCGACCGCCATCCATTTCGGCGTCATCGAGGCGGTCGATATCCCGGTCGCGCTGCTGTTGGGCTGGCTTGAGCCGAAGCTGTCGGATATCGGCGTCATGACCGCCATGCTGTTCGTCTCCTTCGTGATGATCTGGCTGATCATGTTCTTTATCGGCAAGCAGCAGGCGAAAAAGCTCAATGAAATGAGTCAAAAAAAGTAAAAAACATAAGGAGGTTTTTTCAAAATGAAAAAAGTATTGGCATGGATCATGGTCCTTGTGCTTTGCGCGGGGCTTCTGCCTACGCAGGCGCTGGCGTTCAACGTCGAGAACTATAAGGCGAGAATCACCAAGATTTCGGTCGGCGCGCCGATCACCGGCGAAGGCGGCAAAAAGTATCTCCCCGTGGACGTGCACTTCACCGCGAACGAGGATCTCGGCGATACGAACGCGGTGTATTTCCTTGAAGGCTACCTGAAGGGCACCCTCGCGGGCGGAGATAAATTCGAAGGGCTCCCCGGCCTCGGCATGACGCTGATGGGACCTCTGAAGCCGGACGCGCTCGAGGGCGCCGGCAACAACGCGTTCAGCTGGGTGTGGAGCGAGGGCTACGGCGAAGGCGTGCTGAAGTACAACGTGCCGCTGCTGGAAAACGGCGAGACCCAGACGGTTACCGAGAGCGGCGCGACCGGGCAGCAGGAGGTCAACGGACTCAAGGTCGGCGATACGGTCAATTTCCAGATTGAAACGGTCATGAATCCCGATACGATCCCGGCGGATATGCTTCCGCCCGGCGGCAGCCTGTTCTCCGACGAATTCCCCGTCGTGATCGAGGACGAGGGAAATTATCCGAAAACGTATCTCTCCTGCGAGCATCCGACCTGGCATTGGAGCTATAACAATGAGGAGCACTGGAAGGTCTGCGACAAATGCGGACAGGAGATCGCCGACACAAGGGCGACGCACGATCCGGTCCACTCGATCGGCAGCGACGGACTTGCGATCGGTAAATGCGAATGCGGATATGTCGCCGACGATGAGTTCGTTTTGGACGACATGACGATCTCGCCCATCCCGGAGCAGGAATATACGGGCAAACCGGTCGAGCCGACGCCGGAAGTCAAAGGAAAACTGCCCGACGAGAGTGGCAAGATGACGGACTTCACCGTGCCGACGGACTGCTACAAGGTCGAATATGAAAACAATACCGACGAAGGCACAGGCACGGTCATCATCACCGGTCTCAAGGGAAGATCCAAAGGCAAAAAAACAAAGACCTTCCGGATCAAGTGCAAGCACAGGAAAACAAAATGGAAACACAACAGCACCGAACACTGGAGGATCTGCAGGCTCTGCAAAAAGGAGATCGCCGGCACAAGGGCGACGCACAGCATGGACCGCATCATCGGCAGCGACAGTCTTCCGCTCAAAAAGTGCAAATGCGGTTACAGCGCGACAGACGTATTTGATCTCAGCAATGCGAAGATCGACTCGATCCCGAACCAGACATACACGGGCAAGCAGCTCGAGCCCGTTCCTCTGGTCAAAGTCAGTCTGCCCGACGAAGAGGGCAAGGCGACCGAGGTCACCGTCCCGAAGGACTGCTATGAGGTCAAATACGAAAACAATATCGACGTCGGCAAGGGCCTCGTGATCGTCACCGGCCTCGAGGGCAAGGCCGAGGGCAAAAAGACGATCGAATTTGAGATCGTCGAATGCGAGCACGAATGGGCGTGGTACAATACCGACGATATCAGCCATTATCAGTACTGCACGAAATGCGCCGCGATCAAAGAAGGCAGCGAAGCGAGCCACACATGGAATGTCAAGGTCATAAAGAAAGCGACCTGCGAAAAGGACGCCGTCGTGAAAAAGACCTGCTCCGTCTGCGGCCGCGTCGCGACCTCGAAGAAGCCGGAGCCGGGCGTGGACGCCGAGGAACTGTTCGCGCACCATGTCTGGAAGGACGGCTGGGACCACGACGTCATGCAGCATTGGCAGACATGCGCGGTCTGCGGCATCGAAACGGAGCATCAGGACCACGGCAGCTATACGAACATCGAGGTACTCAGGCAGAGGACCTGCACCGAAAACGCCTCCGTGAGGGTAACCTGCGGGATCTGCGGCGCAAAGGATCTGATGCTGATCGGCAATGAACTCAAGACGCTCAACGATCCCGATCTTCTTGCGTCCGGGCATGATTTTTCCGGTCCGCTCAAGTACGACCGCAGCACCTGTACCGCAGAGGGACAGGGAAATCACGCCCCCACCTGTATTTACTGCGGGCTGCGGGATTCGGAGAATCAGGCGCCGCACAGCTGGACCGGGCTGCATAACGTCTCCAACGGCACCTGCGGCGATCCGAACGATCCCGTGATCCAGGAGGCTTCCTGCGAATGCGGCGCGACGCTTCATCTTGAAAAAACGCGCGAGCACGTGCCCGTTTCCGATACCTCGCAGGACGTGCAGGCGACCTGCACCGAGTCCGGCAAGATCAACGGCCACCGCTGCACGATCTGCGGCCTGTTCTACGATTATGAGTTCGTCGAGGCGCTCGGCCACGACTTCGTGAAGGACGACGAGCAGAAGGCGGACTGCGAGAAAGAGGGCTATATCCACTACACCTGCAGCCGCTGCGGCGAGGAAAAGACCGAAACGATCGAGCGCAAGAGCGCGAACGGACAGCATAAATGGGTGAAAAAAATCGGTACTGAACCGACCTGCGAGAAGGACGGCACCTACGACGGCGAGGTCTGCGAGGTCTGCGGCGCAGTGAGACAGCTACCGGGCGATTACGGAAAGATCGAAGCGCTCGGCCATAAGATCCACGCCGAAACCGGGAGCCACGGCCGCGTGCGGAACACGGTCTCGGTTTCGGGCACCCCGATCGACGTGACGACGTATCTCACGATCTACACCTGCACCCGCTGCGGCAAACGCCTGGGCGCCGAATACTGGACCGTCGCCACCGCGGCGGCCGGCATAGCAAGCGGCGCTAAATATGAGATCGTCGCGGGCAGGGACGCTGAGATCACCGATCTGCAAAACGGCATCCACGTCAACGGCAATATGGCCGACGACGGCGGCGTCTATTTCAACGGCACGGTACTGGACGCGCTCGACGAAGCGGTCGAACTGGGCAAGAGCAAATACCAATACAAGAAGACCAAAGCGAACAGCTTTATCATCGAGTTCACAGATGAATTCCTCGCCGAACAGGAGGACGGCGATTACGACGTGCTCATCATCAACGGCGACGAGTTCTGGCCGATGATCGTCACGATCAAAAATCACAAGCTCTACGCCCTTGCGGATCAGACGATCCCGGACGCGGAGGAGATGACCGAGGAAGAGTTTGACGAGATGATGCGTCAGCTCGCCGCGGAGGGCGCCGAGATCAGGGATCTGCACGTGCAGATCGAGAGAGAGCCCGAAAAGCCTACGGATTCAGAGAAACCGACGGAACCCGAAAAGCCAACGGAACCCGAAAAGCCGACGGAAACAGAAAAGCCGACGGAAACAGAGAAGCCGACGGAAACAGAGAAGCCGACGGAAACAGAGAAGCCGACGGAAACAGAGAAGCCGACGGAAACAGAGAA
>JAFRPB010000186.1 GCA_017429345.1 Clostridia bacterium
AAGATGATCGACGGGGCGTTTTTCTTCGCCTGATCGAACAAATCGCGCACGCGCGCCGCGCCGACGCCGACGTACATCTCAAGAAAGTCGGAGCCGGAGATCGAGAAGAACGGCACGTCCGCCTCGCCCGCAACGGCTCTCGCGAGCAGCGTTTTACCGGTGCCGGGAGGACCGACCAGCAGCACGCCCTTGGGGATGCGCGCGCCGAGCACGTTGTATTTCTGCGGGTCGCGCAGAAGATCCACGATCTCCTGCAGCTCCGCCTTTTCTTCGTCCGCGCCGGCGACGTCTTCAAAGGTCGTGCGGCGCTTTTCGTCCTTGCCGTTGCGGATGCGCGCCTTGCCGAAGCTGATCGAGCGGTTGTTCTCGCTCGCGATCGTTGCGCTCATGCGGCGCGTCATGATAAACATCGCGACGCCGAGGATCACAACGAACATCAGCGACGGCAGAAGGCTCATCCACCATGAATTGCCTGAGCCGGGCTGATAATCGAACTTGATTTTGTTTGCCTCGGACGCGGTTTCGTTGTATTCCTTCACGTGCTCGTGAATATCGCCGATAAACATACTCACGTTCGGCACGGTATAGGTTTTATAATTTTTCTCGTCCTCCTCGCCGCGCAGCCGGTATTTCAGCGCGCCGCTGCTCAGGTTCAGAGAATATTCCGCCACCTGATCGTTTTCAAACAGCGCGACGACCTCGTAATACTGCAGCTTCGTTTTCTCCGCCGCGGTCCTGTTCGAGAACATCATCACGGTCGCCACGAGCAGCAGCGGGATCATAATATAGGGGAGAAACTGTCTGAGTTTCGAGCCCGTATTATTCTCCAAAAAGATCACTCCTTCTCATATTCTTTCTTCCCGGATCTCATTTTTCGTATACTTCCCGTTTCAGAACGCCGATATAAGGCAGATTGCGGAACCGCTCCGCGTAATCCAGACCGTAGCCGACGACGAATTCATCGGGGACCTCGAAGCCGGCGTAGGTCGCAAACACGTCTTTCGCGATGCGGCGGGCGGGCTTGTCGAGCAGCGTGCAGATACGGATGCTGTTCGGATTCTTCGCCATGAGGATCTTCATCAGGTAGGAAAGAGTCATGCCGCTGTCGAGGATATCCTCCACGATCAGCACGTCGTAGCCCTCGATCTCGCGGCCGAGATCCATTTTGATCTCGACGACGCCCGAGGTTTTGACGCCCGCGCCGTAGGCGGAGGTCCGCATAAATTCGATCTCGCAGGGCAGGTCGATCGCGCGCATCAGATCCGCCATGAATACGACGGAGCCCTTCAGCACGCTGACCAGCAGCAGATTTTTGCCGCGGTAATCCTCGGTGATCCGTCTGCCGAGCTCCGCGACCTTGTCGTGCAGCTCCTTCTCGCTCAAGAGAACCTTCTCAATACATTCCGTCATTCTCTATTCCCCTCCGAATCATGATTTGCAGTATTTCGCGCGTCCCGTCCGTCACGGCGGCGCGCCCGTCTATACCGAGCTCCTCGGCAAGCAGAACGCCGTTCGCGTCCGCGACGACGGCAAGCGACTGCCGCTCACCCGCGCTGATCCGCTTTTCGGCGCAGAGCTGCTTGAAGCTCTTTGTAACGCCCCTTCCGGGAGGACGTATCCGGTCGCCGTCGTTTCGGTTCCGGATGACGACAGGATAAACTATTGTATCACAGTCAATAAAATAATAAAATACTTCTTTGTAAATTTTTTTTGTTTTCGGCAGATTTTTTTTATATTCTTCCCGCGTCAGACGAAGAAAATGCAGCTCCCTGCCGGGAAGCGCCGCTTTTTCGGGCAGTTCGCCGAAAACCGTCTCTTTTTTTTCGTGCGGCGGAATACGCTGTCTGCAAAAAAGCAGCTGTCCGTCGCTCACGACGGTCGCCCCGCCGTTCATGTTTTCGCTGCCGCCCTCTTTGAGAAAGCCCGCGACCGCGCGGATATGCCGCGACTCGGGCGCCGTGCCCGTCAGCTCGCGCAGAACGACGCCGAGCGTTCTGTCAAGAAGCGTCGGCGGCGTTTTCATCAGCTCCGGCACGGAGAACCCCTGTTCCCGCCGCGCGTTTCCGACATACCGGTCCGACAGCTGCTCCAGCGTCGCTTCGTCTTTTTTCAGCGCGGAAACCGTGCGCGAAAAGCAGGAAAAGAACGCGGGGTTGATCTCCGACAGCACCGGCAGAACCCCGTGCCGGATCCGGTTCCGGTTGTAATCCGACGACAGATTCGTGCTGTCGGTCACATAGGGGATATTGTTTTTTTCGCAGTATTCCAGGATCTCCGCCTTGGTGCAGTCGATCAGCGGGCGGATAATATTGTCGCGCACGGGCGGAATCCCGCACAGGCCCTTCAATCCCGTGCCCCGCGCGAGATTCAGAAAGAACGTCTCCGCGCAGTCGTCCAGATTATGGGCGGTGGCGATCAGCGCGTCGGGATCGACCGAGCGGAAAAAACCGTAGCGCAGCCGTCTGCCGCATTCCTCGGCGCTCTCCCCCGTCTGCGCGCAGATCCCGGGCACGTCGAAGCGGGCGACCCGCAGCGGGATATTTCTTTTTTCACAAAACTCCCGCACGAACACCTCGTCCCGGTCCGCCTCCGCGCCGCGGATACCGTGATTCACATGCGCGGCGATGAGATCGAGCCCCCATTCGTCCGCGAGCTCGTTCAGAATACTCAAAAGAGCCGCGGAGTCGCTGCCGCCGGAAAACCCGACGACGACCCGACGGCCCTGCAGTGGCATTCCGTATTGTTTCACGGTGAAGATCAGCTTATCCTTCATCCTCGTCCCTTGCCTTTGTGGTAAACAGCGTAAACTCGGGGATCCATGTCAATTCGATCTCCTTTGTGGGACCGTGGCGGTTTTTCTGCACAAGAAGCTGCGCGTCGTTGACTGCGATCGCCGCGTCGCCCTCGCCGTTGGAATAGTAGGTGTCGCGGTAAAGCATCATGACGATATCCGCGTCCTGCTCGATGGAGCCGGATTCACGCAGGTCGGAGAGCTGCGGCTTATGAGATTTTGAGCCGCGCGCATCGGTGCCTCTCGAAAGCTGCGCGAGCGTGACGACGGGAACTTTCAGATCCTTTGCCATCAGCTTGAGGCCGCGCGTGATATCGGAGACCTCCTGCACGCGGTTGTCTTTCTTTTCGGAGGATTTCATCAGCTGCAGGTAATCGATAAAAATACAGTCGACGCCCTTCATCCGCCGGATGCGCGCCTTGATCTCGGGCACGGTGATATCCGACGAATCGTCAAAATACAGATCGAAATCCGCCAGATACATCGTCGCCTGCGAAAGCGCCTGCCATTCGGAGGGCTCGAATCTGCCGCTGCGCATTTTCGTGACCTCGACCCGCGCTTCGGAGGCGATCACGCGCTGCGCAAGCTGCTCCTTGCTCATTTCGAGGGAGAAAAACACGACCTTTTTGCCCTTGCGGGCGACGTTTGTCGCCATATTCAGCGCAAAGCTCGTCTTACCCATCGCGGGACGGGCGCCGACGATCACAAGATCGGACTTGTTGAGTCCCGTCGTCACCCGGTCAAGGTCCTCAAACCCCGTTTTCAGACCGGCGTATTTTTCTTTTTCATCCGACGTGATCTGATACAGACGGGTGAAAACGTCCGGCGTGATTTCACTCAGCCGCGTCGGGCCGTTTTCGGTCTGTCCCTGCCGGATATTGTAGATCTGCGACTCGGCGAAATTCAGCAGATCGTAGGCCGTATCTGCGGACGAAGTCGATTTATCGATAATCTTCCGCGCGGCGACGATCAGGCTGCGGACGTAGTATTTCTCCTTGATGATTCGCGCGTAAGCCTCCACGTTCGTCGTGGAAGGCACGTTTTTCATAAGCTGGATTAAATAATTTTTCCCGCGTTCGTCGCTGAAGATCTCATTCTCCTTCAGCATATTCAGGACCAGGAGCGGATCGACCGCTTCGCCCGACGCCTGATCGAGAAGCAGCATGGTTTTGAAAATCTCACGGTGCTCCGGAAGATAAAAATAATCCGTTTTTATCACAAGGGATACCGTCGTCAGACATGACGGATCCAGCAGGATCGATCCGAGGACCGCCTGCTCCGCTTCCAGAGAAAACGGAAGCTCGCCGTCGTTGATGAATTCGTTATCAGCCATATGAAACGCTCCGCGGTTTATTCGCCCACAAGCACGTACATATTGACCGTGACCTCGGAATGCAGACGGATCACGAATTCATATGTACCGAACGCCTTGACGTCCTCGACGCTGATCTTGCGCTTGTCGATCTCCACGCCGTACTGCTCGGAGAGCGCCGCCGCGATCTCCTTTGAGGTGACCGCGCCGAAAAGCTTGCCGCTCGCGCCGGCCTTCGCGCTGACGCGCACGGTTCTGCCCTCCAGTTTCTCTTTGTTTTCCTTCGCGATGCGCAGCTCCTCCGCCTTTTTGAACTGCGCGGAAGCCTCGCGGTTTTTCAGCTCGTTGAGCGCCTGCGCGTCCGCCGCTTTGGCGATCCCCTTGGGCATCAGGAAATTTCTGGCGTAACCGTCGCTGACGGTGACCTTCTGCCCCTTTTTACCGAGACTTTTTACATCCTGCATCAGTATAACGTCCATATTCGACATCCTTTCGTTGATAGTTGCCGGTTGTTGGTTGCCGGTTGCTGGTTGATTTCCGACAGTGTGGAGTTTGAAGAGTGCAGAGTGCAGTGTCGGAAATCGCTGCGCGATTTGAATTATATAGTTGCTTGTTGCTCGTTGTCAGTTGCCGGTTGCCTGTTATTTGTAAATCGTGCCGAAAGCCGGAGGCCACAGGCCAGAGCGGAGTTGACGCGTGAAGAAAACAGTCCGTGGGGCTGTTTTTAGCGGCAAGCACACAATTCAGCGCAGAATTCAAAGATAAGCGGCTTCGCCGCAGCTGTCAGCTCTTTGCTCTTGAATCTTGAATCTCGTATCTCGACTCTCGTCTCTCGTATCTCGACTCTCGTATCTCGACTCTCGTTTCTCGTATCTCGTATCTCGTATCTCGTATCTCGAATCTCGTTTCTCGTTTCTCGTATCTCGTAACTCGGGACTCGTAACTCGGGACTCGGGACTCGGGACTCGGGACTTTATAACACGATTACACGCCTTTAAACCTCAATGATCATCGGCACAACGATCGGGCTGCGCTTTGTCTGCTCATAGAGGAACCTGCCGAGATCGTCGCGCAGATGGCTGCGGATCGCGGGCAGGTCAAACCTGCCTGCGCGGGTATAGCGGTCGAAGACGTCAAGCACCAACTCCGCCGCGTCGGCGAACAGATCCTCCGCGTCCTTGACAAAGACGAAGCCGCGGGACTCGAACATCGGCTCCGACAGGATCATTGAGCTGATCGGATCGACCGCGATCGATACGACGACAAGACCGTGCTCGGAGAGCTTTTTGCGGTCTCTCAAAATGATATTCCCCACGTCGCCCACGCCGTAGCCGTCGACAAAAATCCGCCCCGCCGGTACGGACGCGTCCGCCCGGATCGCGCTTTTACTCAGGGTGACGCAGGTGCCGTTGTCGGCAAGAATGATATTCTTCGCGGGAATGCCCCTCTGCTCGCCCAGCGCGGCGTTGGCGGAAAGATGCTTGCGCTCGCCGTGCACGGGGATAAAAAACGTGGGGTTGACGATGCTCAGCATCAGCTTCAGCTCTTCCTGCCGCGCATGGCCGGAAACGTGAACGTCGTACATCTGACTGTAATAGACCTCCGCGCCGAGCTTCAGAAGATCGTCGATGACCTTGCCCACGGTGCGCTCGTTGCCGGGGATCGGCGTTGCGGAGATAATGACCGCGTCGTTCGGCGTAATGTGCACCTTGCGGTGATCGGCGGACGCCATACGCGTCAGCGCGCTCATCGGCTCGCCCTGACTGCCGGTGGTGATCAGCGTCAGGCAGTCGTCGGGATAGGAACGCATTTCGTCAAGGCTGATCAGCACGCCCTGCGGCACGTTCAGGTAGCCGAGTTCGGAGGCGATACTGACCACGTTCTCGAGGCTTCTGCCCGAGAGCGCGACCTTTCTGCCCATACGGTGCGAAACGTCGATGATCTGCTGCACGCGGTGAATATTCGAAGCAAAGGTCGCGACGATCACGCGCTTTTTGCGGGCGTGCACGAACAGCGTCTCCAGCGAACCGCCGACCTTGCGCTCGCTTTCTGTGAAGCCCGCGCGCTCGGCGTTTGTGGAATCCATCATCAGACAGGTCACGCCCTCGCGCCCGAGCTCAGCGAAACGGGACAGGTCGATGACCTCCCCGTCGATCGGCGTGGAATCGATCTTGAAGTCGCCGGTATGCACGACCGTCGCCGCGGCGCACCGGATCGCGACGCCGATGGAATCGGGGATCGAGTGGTTGACGTGGATCGCTTCGACGGTAATGCCGCCGAACGACAGCACGTCTCCCGGCCGGATGACGTTGACCGTGGTGATTTTATCGATACCGGCCTCCTCAAGCTTGCCCTGGATCAAACCCGCCGTGAGGCGCGTCGCGAAAACAGGCGCGTTAACCTCCTTGAGAAAATAGGCGAGCCCGCCGATATGATCCTCATGGCCGTGGGTGATGACCACGCCGCGCAGCCGGTCGGCGTTACGCGTCAGATAGGTGAAATCCGGCAGTACCAGATCGACGCCGGGCATGCTCGCGTCCGGGAATTCCAGGCCGCAGTCAAGCACGATCATATCGTCCTCATATTCAAAAACGGTCATGTTTTTACCGATTTCGTTCAGCCCGCCGAGAAAAGAAATCTTCATCTGCGGCTCGGTTTTTTTCGGTCTGCCCCGCTTTACGGGTATGGAAACAACGCCCGCGCTGCGGACGCTCCTGTTTTGTTCATTTTTTGCTTTCGGCATAGAATTACTCCCTGTAGAGTCAGAATAAAATCATGTATTTTTTGTGTTCGGTATATATGTAGACCGCTTTGATTTCCGGCTGCCGGCCTCTGGCTTTTGGTTTTCGGTATTGTTAACAAATAACCGGCAACCGGCGAGGAGCAACTATAAAGTCAAATCGCAAAGCGATTTCCGATTTTCCGCGGTTCAAATAATTCTTCATCAGTATACTATGATACTACAAATAGGGAATATTGTCAAGGGAGGTAAATTCTGATTTATCGGGGCGTTTGGCACACCCGCCGGTAGCACGGCAGACCTCTGCCGTTTTGAATGTCGTTGCGGGCGGGCGACATAGAATGGCGTCCCGTCCCGACGGCATTCAACTTTAAATTTCGTTGATCGAGATCGATTTTTATTGCGTCGTACGTCGCCGGGGTATGCACAGGCAAGCCTGCACATACCCGCAGCGCCGCACGAAACGGCAGAGGTCTGCCGTGCTACCATGTAAGCCAAATACCGCGGGAAACATCCGCGATAAATCAGAATTTGGCGATCATCTCTTCCACCTCTCCGCACAGCTCGGCGGCGGTTTCGCTGTCCGCCGCCTCCGCGATGATGCGGATCCGGCTCCCGCGGTCGGAAGGCGAGAGCAGAACGTCGCCGTTCGGACGGCGCAGACGCAGCGGCGCGCCGTTACCCGCGTCGGGATCCTGCCGCAGCGCTTCCAATACCGCGGCGGTACGCTCGCTGCCGCCGGGCACGCCGACGACGCGCTTATGCAGCGCAAATTTCGGCAGCTCCCCGATCAGCGCGGCCAGCGTTTTTCCGCTCGCGGCCATCACATCCAGCACGCGCACGACAAGAAACAGCGCATCCCTCGACCAGACGCATTCGCCGATCAGCGAAGCGGCGTCCCGCGATACTGCGTCGTCCTCGTCAAAAAACCGGATCAGATGACAACCGCTTTTCTCAGCCACCTCGTCCAGCGCGCAGGGCGAGAGAAACGGCACCGCCACGTCTCCCCCGTCCTCCGCCGCAAGCGCGCCCGCCAGGGCGAGCAGCGTTTCATACGGGATCTGCCCGTCGTTTTCATCCCGCGCGGAAACGCGCACGCCGTCCCGATCGATCACGAACAGCGGCCGCGCGTTCTCATCCGCCGTATGACGGCCGAAAAAATCCCGCAGTAGCGACGCGATTCTGTCGTTTTCGCAGATCACGCCGAACCGCAGCGCGCCGTAATACTCGCTTTTATAGAAGCCGAGCTGCCGCCTGTACATCGACAGAAGATACGACATATCCCGCGCGGAGCCGCAATGCCCCGCGTCGCAGCAAATGAAATCGGAGGCGCGGACGCGATATTCGAAAGCGCGGCACTCGGCGCGCCCGGGCGGCAGAGCGTGCTCCCCCGCGAACGAAACGCGCACCTCCCCCGCCTCGGAGGAAACGAACACGCCCCCGTTCATCCCTGCGTAGGTGAGAAGAAATTGATACTGCGCGAAAAAACAGCCGCCGAAATTCCAGATATGCGCTCCCGCGGAAATCGCGCCGGCGCAGACCGCGGCGAGGATCGCCGCCGCGCCGTTGGTCCCGTCGCAGGCCGCGGCGATATACTTGCCCTCATACACGCTCCCGAACGCCGCTCCCGCCGTCGCCGCGCGGCAGACGGAAACATCCGTAAACGCAGCCCCCGAGAACGCGCCGTTCTCAAGCGTGATTCCGGGGAAATACCCTTCGGTCACGTTCTCGCTCACGAGACTGCCGCGGGGAATGTTTTTCTCCGAAGCGACCGTGACGCAGCTGCCGACGGCGGCGTTTTCGCCGATCACCGTACTGCCGCCGATCACCGCGCCCTCATAGACGCGCGCGCCTTTGCGCACGGACGATTTTTCACACAGGACCGCCTCGCTCGCGTAGGCCTCCGCGCCGAAAAACACGCCTCTGCCCGCGGCGGTCTTTCTCACCGTCGCGCCGCAGCCAACGAAACAGGCGTCGTCCAGCGCCGTATACGGGCCGATCACCGCGCTGTCGCTCAAGGTCACGTTTTTGCCGATCCACACCGGCGGCAGAAGCGTATAATTCCCGTCCGGCAGACGATCGGAGCAGAATACTCCCTTGCGCTTCTCGGGCAGCCGGATCCCCGTATTTTTATCCAGCACGTCCGCAAGACACTGCCGGTACGCCTCCGGCGAACCCACGTCCGCCCAGTATCCCGTCTCTTCATAAGCGTAAAAAGGCGACTGCCCCGAAATCAGCAGCGGGAACAGATCCCCGGCGAAATCGACGCTGCCCTCCGTCGGGATCAGGGAACACAGGTCCGGATCGACGAGATACGAGCCCGTGTTCGCGAGATCTCCGTTCAGCCGCTCCCAGCCGGGCTTTTCCGCGAACGCCGTCACAGCGCCCTCCGCGTCCGTTTTCAGAATACCGTATTCGCCCGGCTGACGAACCCTTTTGCATACCGCGGTCAACGCGCTGCCATGCGCGCGGTGGAACGCGAATATTTTTTCATAATCAAAGCTGAACAGCCCGTCGCCGCTGAAAACAAACACGGGCTCCTCAACGTCGGAAAGATACCGCATTCCGTCGGCAAAGGCCCCTGCGGTCCCCCTGGGCTGCGTCTCCTCGGAATACAGAAGACGCATCCGGCCGAAGCGGTCGCCGAAATACCGGACGATCTGTTCCGGCAGATAACGAACCGTGACGACCGCGCGCTCAAAGCCCGCGGCCTCCAGCGCGGTCAGCGTATACTCAAGAAGCGGCTTCGAGCACAGACGAACCATCGGCTTCGGGACGAAACGGGTCAGAGGGCGAAGCCGTTTGCCCTCGCCCCCGGCGAGAATGACTGCGTTCATAAAACAAATCCTTTCTCCGTCTGCGGCCGCCGGTCTTTTCCGCGCCAGGCGCGGAACGGAAGGACGGCCGCATCAGCCTTTTCCGGCTTCACGGATTGACAAATATCGGTCGGGAGAGTATGATTGAACTATCCGTTATCTTTCTTCGGAGGTCTTTATGATCGTTCAGATGTTTACCGACGGCGCCTGCTCGGGCAACCCCGGTCCCGGCGGATGGTGCTGCATTCTCCGCTACGGAGAATATGAAAAAATGCTCAGCGGCGGCGAAGCCCTGACGACAAACAACCGCATGGAGCTGACCGCCGTGGTGGAAGGGCTCAGGGCGCTGAACCGCCCCTGCGAGGTATTGATCACGACGGACTCGACATACGTCGCGGACTCGGTCTGCAAGGGCTGGGTCTATAACTGGCGGCAGAAGAACTGGCTGCGGCAGGGAAAGAGCGTACCGAACGCCGATCTCTGGCAGGAGCTTCTCGCCGTTATGCAGGAGCACAAGGTCGAATTCAACTGGGTGCGCGGCCACGACGGTCACCCCGAAAACGAGCGCTGCGACGCTGAAGCGGTGAGGCAGAGCCGTCAATTCTGATTTATCGAGGCGTAAACGCCTCAATAAATCAAATGAGAAATGAAAAATGAAAAGTGAAGAATTTCGGAAAAGCGCTTCGCGCCTTTTTATTCTATAAACAGTAAAGGCGCTTTCCGGGAAAGAATAAACAATGAAATGCCGAAGGGCTCCGAAGAATATAGTTCACACAAATCTATAATGAGGTACGGGGCAACGCCCCGTCATCAATTTTTCATTTTTCATTCTTCATTTTTCATTTTATCCAAATCTCACTTCGCCCGCGGCTTCGTCAGAAACGACACCGCAAGGCCGCTCATGACCGCGGCGAGGATGCCTGCCGAACCCGCGGTCAGCGGGCCCGTGAACGCGCCGAGCAGCCCCTGCTCATCTACTGCTTTCCGCGTGCCCTCGACAAGGGCGTTGCCGAACCCCGTCAGCGGCACGCTCGCCCCGCAGCCGGCGAAATCCGCAATATATTTATAAACGCCGGTCGCCCCGAGTATGACTCCGGCGACGACAAAGCCCACAAGGATCCGCGCCGGCGTCAGCCTCGTACGGTCGATCAGCACCTGTCCGATCAGGCAGAACGCGCCGCCCACAAGAAACGCGTAAAGATAAATCATAAAAATCCCCCTTTACGCATTAGTATTGCGCCGCAAAAGGAGAATCATTCGTGTTTATTTCGGAAAATTCATTTTTTTCTCTTGCGCTGCTGCGCGCCGACGAAGCGGACGCGGAAGCGTTCGCCCTGCGCGGCGACCCGCTCCACACGACGGACCTCTCTCTCGCGGGCAGACAGGCGGCGGGCGCGCTGTTTCTTCGGTATTATCAGGCGCGTTTCCAGGGCGACGCGCCTGACGTTCCCGCCGTGGATTTTATCAAAAAGGGAAAGCCCGTGCTGCCGGACTTCCCCGATTTTCATTACAGTATTTCGCATTCCGGCGAATGGGCCGCCGCCGCTTCCTCCGGACTCGGTCCGATCGGCGTCGATATTCAGAAAATATCCCGCTTTGATGCGCGCGTGATGAAAAAATGCTTCGCAGCGGACGATATCGCCCTGCTCGAAGAAGCGGAGGAAACAGAAAAAGACGCGCTGTTCACGCGTTTTTGGACGGAATACGAGGCGGTGCTCAAGGTCTTCGGCGGCGGGCTTCTCTCTTTATCGAAAGACTCTTACGCAGACGCAAGGGACAACGTAACGCTGTTTCACCCCGACGCGCCCGAAGGGTACGCCCTCTGCGTCGCGATCGGTATGCCGCAGACTTGACGAAAAGAGAAAAATAAGATATGCTGATATTGTATTATAATTTCATGAGGTGATTTTATGGGTAAGTTTATCGCGCTGTTTCTCGTTCTGATGCTTTCCGTCTTCCAGACCGTGATCCCGCTGACCAACGGCGACGAGCCGAAGGTCACCGCCGTGCGCGAAACGATCGACCGGCTTCTTGAGCGGGAACCGCTTGAAAAGGAGTATTTCGAAGGCGAGGCGAGCGATTACATCTGGAGCGAGACGGACGAATACCGCCTTGAGGATACCGTCGTGCTCGAGAAGCAAAAAGGGAAGGATTTCATTATCCTGAACCTCGCGGATATCCATTTTTCCGATTACGGCTACCGGTTGCCCCTGTCGATCGAGGGCGAGGCGACGATCCGCCGTCTTGTGGCGCAGGTAGAGCCCGACCTCATCACCCTCTCGGGCGACAACGTCTGCAGTGACAACACCTACTATTCGATGCACAAGGTCACCGAGCTCATGGAGAGCTTCGGCATTCCGTGGGCGCCGGTCTACGGCAACCACGACGACGAGGGCAACTGCGACCTGAATTACCTTGCGGATATCATGATGACGGGCAAGCACTGCCTGATGCGCAAGGGCGACCCCGAAATGGGCGTGGGCAATTACATCGTCAATATCGTCGAGACTGACAGCGACGGCGGTCAGACGCTCGTCGAATCGCTGATCCTCATGGACAGTCACCACAGCCAGCCGAACGAAAAGCAGAAGCAGTGGTACGCGTGGGCTGCCGCGGGAGCGAAAGCTGTCGGCGGCGAGGACGCGGAAGTATCAATCTTCATGCACATCCCGCTGCCCGATTATCAGCTCGCATATGACGAGGCGTGGGACGAGGAGAACGGAAAATGGCGCGACGGGTACGCCGCGCAGGGCGAGCTGCATGAAAAGATCTGCTGTGAGAGAGACGGCGACGGCGCGCCGCTGCAGCGCAGATTCTTCGACGCGATCGAAGAGAGCGGCAACACGAAATACGTCTTCTGCGGCCACGAGCACATGAACGATTTTTCGATCGAATATCACGGCGTGCGCCTGACCTATATGCTCAAGCTCGGCTATGCCTCGGGCTTTCAGCAGGGCTTTAACGGCGGCACGCAGATCGTCGTCGGCGACGCCGGCGTCTGCCGCATCACGCATCTTGCGGTCAGCGGAGGGCTGTTTAAACCTATCGTTGATATAAAATCCTGATTTGTCGCTTCGCGACAAATCAGGATTTCGGATATCGGGTATCGGATTTCGCGGATCGTGCTTGTAAATCGGCTGTTCTTGCTCTTTTCCGATTTCGCGGCGTTAATTCTGATATATGCCGCAGTTCGGGCACGATATCCGATCCCCGATCCCCGATATCCGCAAGCAAGCAAAAGACCTCGATAAATCAAAATCTCTCAAGCACATCCTCCGGCGTCGGCAGCGCGGGAATCGCGCCGTATTTTTCGCAGCAGAGCGACGCCGCGGCGTTGGCAAAGGCGGCAAACTCCCGCGCGTCCCCGAGCGGAACCTCCTGCGGGCGTTTGCCGCTTTCGATCAGGCGATACAAGAACGCGCCGAAAAACGCGTCTCCCGCGCCGGTGGCGTCGATCGCCCTGCAGGGGTACGCGGGGACATACGCGCCGCCCTCTTCGGTACGCACAAAGGCGCCCCGTTCGCCGAGCGTGACGCAGACGAGCTGCACGCCCTGCGCGATCAGCGCGTCCGCCGCTTTTTCGGGATCGGCTTCGCCGGTCAGAAGGACCGTCTCCTCGTCGGAGAGCTTCATCACGTCCGTATACGGGATCGGGGAGCGCATCTGAAAAACCGCTTCTTCTTCGCTTTTCCAAAGCGGCGCGCGGTAATTCGGATCATATGTTATCACCGCGCCGGATGCTTTCGCGATGCGGACCGCTTCGAGAGTCGCGCTTCTCGCGGGCTCGTCCGTCAGGGAGACCGAGCCGACATGCAGGATCTTCGTATTGCGAAGAATGTCCTCCGGCAGTTCGTCGGGGGACAACATTTTATCCGCGCCGTGCACCCGCGCGAAAGAAAACTCCCGCTCGCCGCCGGGCCTGACGTCCACAAAAGCGAGCGTAGTAAAATAATCTTTTGTAAGGATAAAACCGCTGCCGTCAACACCGCAGTCCGCAAGGGTCTGTTTTAAAAAACGGCCGTGCATATCGTCGCCCGCCTTGCCGATAAACGCCGTGCGCAGCCCGAGCTTCGCTGCAGACGCCGCGACGTTCGCGGGCGCGCCGCCGGGATTGCGCGCAAACAGCGCCTGCCCTTCGGCGTTCACCCCTTGCGCGGTAAAATCGATCAGCATTTCGCCCAGCGCGGTAAGATCGTACATTTGGCGGCTCCTTTCTGTCGGTCGGGACGTAATGTCGTGAGAACGTGTTGCGTTTTGTGTTTTTCGAAATCGTGAGGTCGTGAAACCGATCCCCGATATCCGGTCCCCGATGTATAGATAAAATCAGATATCCCAGTGCGTGACATACAGAATATATCCGAGCTTCCCTTCGACCAGCTTATAACGGCAGACGGAATCGAAAAACGCGAGCTTTTCCTGCGCCTCGGCCCGGCAGGTCTCGCTGTCGATATTGATATCGAACAGCGGAACATAGATCGTGTCCGGCCGTTTCTCGGGATGCAGCGTCCAGTACCGCACGGTGCGCGTCCGGGCGTCGCTCTCTATATAGTAGGTCGAATATACGCCGACGGAACAGTCGACATACAGATAAAAGACGGGATACATTCCCGCGATATACAGCGCGTTCGGTTTGCCGATCTGTATGAGATCCATTTCCTCAAGAAAACCGTCGTATGCGTTTCGCAGCCCGTTCACCGTCCGGATCCCCCGTAAAGGACCGTCTGTGATCGTCACGATTGCAACGCTTTCCTTCTGCGCCTGATACCGATACATAAACCCCACATAGTTTCCCAGCGAAACGACGGGGAAATACGCAAACTTCGCCGCCGTGAACGCGATCAGCGCGGCCACGGCGATAAATCTCATACGGATATTTTTCGCGTTGCGTTTTTTTCGCGTTTCTACCGCCTCGTCCGTGCACGGATCGCAGATCTGCCGGTCGTCCGGCTGTATATCATCTGTCCTGGCATCATCCGGCTGAATATCCTCCGTCTGCAGATCTTCCGTCCGCAATTCTTCCGACGGGCCGACCTCGGGAAGCTTTTTCCGACGACGCGCGGGGAACATCTCGACGATATTCATACACGCGAAGAAAAACAGCGGGAAAAACGCCAGTTTTCCGTTGTCGCCGAGCGTGACCGCGGAAAAATAATCCGCCTCAACGGCGCACGCCGCCGCCATGATCCAGAAACAGAACATTTTTCTGCTTTTATGACCGCACAGCAGACAGAGATCCAGCGACGCAAGAAGCACCGGCAGGTCGATATACGGGAAGGTGCTTTCGAATCCATTGATCAAAGCGGCGACGGCACAGAACAGCGCTGCCGAAAGAACCGAGAAAAACATCACCCTGCGAAGCGTTTCGCCGGGCTGCCGGCAGGTAAGCCGCAGTATGAGCACCGCCGCCGGGACCGCGAGCAGAACGATCAGACCGATGTGAAATACTGAAAAGACCTCCGCGGCTTTTTTCAGGTTTTCCGCGTTCCCGATCAGCGTCATCGGGTATTCGCTGTTTGTTAACAGTTCGGGAAGCTCCCGCATCAGATCTCCCGGCCGTACAAAAGCGAAAAGGCCGATCATAAACATCGCCGCGGTGAATACGATCCCGGCGCTGATCCACCGCCAGCTCCTGCCGTTGATGACAAAACCGTATTTTTCAAACGTTGAGATCCCTCTCTTCTGCCGGATCGAGCGGATCAGCACAAGCGCCGAATACGCGAAATACGTCAGGGCGAAGCCCGGCGTGTTCAGGACCGCACAGGCAAACAGAACGCCCGCGAAAAAGAGCTTCCGGCGCGGCGGCGGATCCCGCGGAAGGAATACGATCATACAGAACACGGCCGTCGCGTAGATCGCCATGGTATAATAATTCAGGGTCATGATCCCGCCGAAGAAATCGGAGCAGAACAGGATCGCCGCGAGAAGCCCCCATACCCGTTTCCCTCTGCCGCGCAGCTTCAGATAAAAATACCAAAAAGCAATAAGCGCCGTTCCGACAAAGAGAAGACGCATAAACAGGATCAATCCGTCGGTCGAGCCCGTGACCGAGACAAACAGGAAATGCGGCAGCAGAAGGAACACGGAGGAGAGCTGCGAGGGCTCCCACTCATGGATCAGCAGACGGTCGCCGTCAAGGACCCTTTTCGAGATCGTGGTATAAAACGCTTCATCGTTGCTCACGCCGCCGTAAAACGCCGCATAGATCAGGATGCCGGAAAGGATCAGAAAAAGGACCAGCGCCGCGATATCGACGCCCGTAAAACGACTGCGGGGCTTCCGCCCGGAACTGCTCTTCTGCATCCTTTTTCGCTCCTTTCTCACCGTATCGCCCGCTCTCTGCTCTGCATGCTGCGGCCGCAGCGGACCTGATCGAAATACAGTATAACACAGCCGGGCTGATTTTGCAACAGGAACGCGTCGCCGGTTTCGCCCCCTCCCCGCGGCGCGGCGTCCGCGCCGCCGCGACCCGTTTTGTTCTTACGGCCCGGCGCGCCGCCGACGCCCGAAATGCCGGGACGGATGCAAATGAAATACGGCGTTTTCGTCTGAAAAACGAAGTATGCCGGGTCAATCGGCATAAAAGAGAGAATACGCCTGCCGGGATCGACGCGGCAGGCGTTGTTTTTTTATATTTATCAAGATGCGAGGATCGCGATGACCTCTGTGAATTCCGGTTTTGCCCGGAATGCGTCGGTAAGCGGATAATGCACCGTCATCAGTTCTTTCATGCGCGTGCGCAGATCCATCTCGCGGAACCGCTTCTCCCGCTCGTAATATCGGGCGGCGATCCCGGCGGTATCGGGGCGTTCGTCGAACTGTTTTGCTGCTTCGGCAGCGGCGTGAAGCCACCGAAATGCGGTTTCTTCTTCTCCGAGCTGTGCGTATAAATGTCCGAGCCTGCCGTAATTATAGATCAGATGGATCCCGTTTTTGCCGAACAGCCCGTTCGGATCGAGCTGCAGCGTCAGCCGATCAACAGTCTCGATCGCGTCGATCCTGAATCGCACGGGATAGTCCGGATCATAATAACAGCAGCGGATCATGGCGTCATGCAGCAGAAAAAGCAATTCCCCGAGCGCCGCCTCGCAGGTCGCTTTGTGCGTCCCGGCGTCCGGAGCAAGCTTCATTGCGAGATATTCTCTCCCGTCGCGCAGCGCGGGCGTCGTGTCGAGCAGAGCCTGCGCGCGCGTCAGGCTTTCCGCGTCGCCCGTACATTCGAAGCGCTTCATCAGGTGCGTACAGAACAGGCGTTTCGCCCGGCTCCGGATCGCGTCGTCCTTGCAATACGTCCGTATTTTTTCATAAATCGCCGCAAGCTCACGGGCGGTTTTTTCATAATCCGGTTGCCATACGCTGTCCTTTTCCGACGCGAGCAGCTCCATATACCTCACAAGGATGCGGAAATCCCCGGTGAATTCCCGCTCCGCCTTTTGAAAGATCTCAAAAAGCTTGCTTTCGTCCTTCAGATGCGCCTGTTCATATAAATCGAGATAAGCTTTTATCTTCTTTTCCCGCCGCTCCTCATCCGCGCCGAGCAGCGTATCGACGCTCACATCAAAGAATGACGCGAGCTCCGGTAAAAGCGTGATATCTGGATAGGTCTCCCCGCGCTCCCATTTGCTGACCGTCTGAAATGTCACACCGAAAAAGGAAGCGAGCGCCTCCTGCGTCAGATCCTTTTCCCTGCGAAGCCGCTGCAGGGTTTCGCCGAAATACAGCGTCATTTTTCTCTCTCCGTTCCCGTGGATTCAGCGTTCCGCCGCTATTGACATGATACCATAAAGCGCCATCGGGAGCAATAACGCCGCTTTAGAATAAAAATCAACCGGCGCGGGAATTCCGGACGTCAAAGCATCCCTCCGACCGCCGTTTCGTAATCGCCGTCGATGAGCGTCAGCCCCGCCGATTCGCGAAACGTGTTGTAATACAGTACATTTTCGCGCAGAGCGGTTTCCATATCGAAATCGTCGTCCGCTATTCGCCGTTCGATCGCCGAGGCATGTTTTTTGATCTCTTCAAAATGAGAACGGATATATTCTTCCGTCATTACAAGGCAGAAAAACCGGATCTCTTTACGGTATTCCGGCGCAAGCTCCTTTTCCCAGTCCGCGGGGACGTAGCAGCCCTCGACGGTCAGGTTCTGCCCGTTCTCGATCGCGGTTTTGATCATTTCGCGCACGATCGGCCAAAGGTATTCCGTCATCTTATCGTCGTCATAGGGCGTGAGAGAGGTGTTCCCGCTGCGGATCAGCCCCATCTTGATATGATCCATAGAAAGATACGGCATATGATATTTTTCAAGCAGCTTCTGTGCGAGCAGCGTTTTGACGGTATGCGACGCGCCGGTGATCAGAAATATCATGCGCCGTCACTCCTTTGATGATTCGGACAGGTCGATCCAGTAGCGCTCAAGATCGACGTTCATTTCCGGTTCGTGTACGGTACTTTCATAAACGCCGCCGCAGGCGAGGATCGTGCGGCGGCTCGCTTCGTTCTCCGCTTTGCAGGTGATCAGCACGCGCGGAAGACCGATCCTGCGGCAAAATCCCAGCCCTTCGCGAAGCATCCGTTTTGCATACCCCTTCCGGCGTTCGGAGGGGCGGACCGAATACCCGATGTGCCCCGCATATTTTTCGAGATATTCGTTGAAACAGTGCCGCACCTGCAGCATCCCGACGAGCTTTCCGTCGCTCTCGCGCACGCAGACGAACTGCGTCGCCTGCACCCTGCCCTCCGGGACGGTTTCGGGACGCAGGTATTTTTCGATCTCCCGCAGCCACGCCGCGGGGTCTTCAAAGCGGCGCAGCGGACCCGCCCCGTCCATAGAACTGTCCGCATCGAGAAACTCCTGCCGGTATGCGCGGACCTCTTCCGCGTCGCCGGGCGCGGGCGCTCTGAAAATCAAACGATCGTTTTCCATAGGTTATCGTCCTTTTATAAATTTTTTACCATATGATCCGCGTCTGTGTATGCGTAGCCGTGTTTCGGATAAAAAGCTCTCGACTCAAAATAAGTGATCCTGTCGCCGAGGTGCACCCGCATCACCCTGCGCCCGTTCCCGCGCGCGAAATTCTCCGCAGTCTCCAGCAGCGCGGAGCCGAGCCCCTTCCTTTTGAGGCTGTATTTCACATACAGCCGGTGCAGGACCGCCGCGCCTTCGGGGAGCAGATTACACCCGACGCAGCCGACAACCCGGTCGTTTTCATCAAGAGCGATCCAAAACAGATCGCCCTTATTGAAATAATATCCGTCTATGTCAAGCAGGTCGTCGTTCAATGTTGGCACTCTGCCGAGCGCGTTTTTCGCTTCGAGAACCATGAAGATCAGGTCGTCGCGGTATTGCTTTTCATAGGGGATGATCCGAAAAATCAAAGTTTTTCCTCCATTCTGTAAAACCTGCCGTAATCATCTTCGGCGGTCTCATAAACCGAGAATCCGAGCTTCTGATAGAGCCGAAGCGCCGGGGCGTTGTCGCAGTTGACGCCGAGGGCGATCTCTTCATACCCTTTCTCTTTTGCGAGGTCCAGAATAAAACGTGCGATTTTTTCGCCGTACCCTTTGCGGCGGTATTCTTTTCGCGTGACCATGCGGGAGAGATACGCCCGCCTGCCGGGAACCGTGCCGTATTCCGGATTATCGCAGACAAGATGGCATTCCGCGGCGATCTCCCCGTTCTCAAACAGCGCATAAGCCTCGCGGTTCCCCGCCTTCTGTTGCGCAAGGCAGGTCTCGGCAAACGGGCATTGCCCGCCGAACAGCGCCGCGCAGGCGGGGTATTCGTCAATGCAGATCCGCTGAATCGTACAGTTTTTCATACAGCTCTCTCCCGATGTGTCGGCGCAGATCCGGGGCGGACCGCCGGCATTCTTCCGTTTTTCGTTATATTTGTTTATACCACCCCGGCACGACGGTGTTCAGCCCGTCGTACCAGCGCATGATATCCTTCGTCTGGTCCAGCATCGTTTCGATCTCTTTTTCGCCGAAGGGGATCGCCCACGGCAGGGAGGACAGCGTATTGCTGCAGATATAGAGCAGCAGAAGCCGCCAGAAGAGCTCCGGGACGCTGCCGCCGAAATACCCGTCCACGATCCCGGAGGCGAAGGCGCCCGAGCGCTGCGCGCACCAGACGATGCGGTTGAACTCCTCCCACGGGTCGCCGAAATCAAAGCGGTCGAAATCGATCACGATCAACGCACCCTCGTTATCGATCATCATATTGCCGATATGATAATCGCCGTGCTGAAAGCTCTGCGGGCGGTTTTTCAGAAGACCGCGGCTGTTCTCGACGTATGCGAGGATCGCCGCGTCGCCCTCGAATTTTACGGGGCATTCCGAATACATCCTGATCTTGCGGTCGATCTTGGCGTTAAAGCGCGTCTCCCAGTCCGGAAGGTCCTGCGGCGCGGGGATCGAATGGATCTTTTTGAGGATCCTGCCCGCATCGAGCCCAAATGCGTATTGTTTTCCCGTCGGCAGCGCGGGGATCACGTCCTCCGCGTCGCGCCCGTCGATCCAGCTTTGCAGGATGTAAACGCCGTCCTCACATTCGCCGTATTCCACCGGCAGGCACATCGGCACGCCCTTCGCCGCGACCGCCTGCTGCATACGAAAACACTCCGCGCGTGAAGCCGCTTTTTCCGGCGGCGTGACGCGCAGAAGATAATCCGTGCCGTCCGCCGCCGTGACGCGGTATTTCCGGTCGCAGGACCAGCCTTTCTCAATCGGTATTTTTCTGATAAATTCCGTCATGGTTTATTAAACGTTCCCGTTCCGTCATTTTTCCTCGTCATGCAGGATATCCTGTCGTCCCCTTCATGGTTTTCATTTACAGTATAACCGACCGCCGGACGAATGTCCAGAAAAGAGTCCGTTTTTTTCGAATCATACCGAAAATGATTGATTTTTACCGCGGTTCTGTTATAATGGAAACAGCCGACGCGCGTAAAAGCTTCGCGATTTGACAAAAAAGCATTCGCGGATCGCGCCGAAGATCAATGATCCGATGTTCCTTCATATCAAAAAGGAGACTATCATACCATGAAAACGATCCGCGTTGATTTCTGCGGCTTCTGGGGCAGCTTCAACAAAGAGAAGAATCTGTTTGTAAATCTTCTCTCAAAGCACTTTCAGGTCGAGATCTCGGAAAAACCCGATTTCGTCATCTGCTCGAACCGCGGCGCTCCGTTTGAATATATGCGCTACGACTGCGTCAGGATCATGTTTATGGGCGAGAACCTGTCGCCGGATTTCACCGTTTTCGATTACGTGATCGGCTTCGATCATATGAGCTTCGGCGACCGGTATTTCCGGCTGCCCTTCGCGTTTTATTTCGATTCCGGCGTTCCGTGGACGCCCGAAAGGCTGACGGAAGAGCGGGCGCGGGAGATCCTGAAAGGCAAAACGGTCTTCTGCAATTTTGTCTACGGGCACCCGTCGGGCAACGGTGTGCGGGAAAAGCTGTTCGAGGCGCTGGCGGCATACAAGCCGGTGGTCTCCCCCGGGCGTTATCTCAACAATACCGGCTCCGGAGGCTGCGGCTGGGCGGAGAAATACAGGGTGCTGGAGGCGTCGAAATTCACCATCGCGGCGGACAGCATCAGCTATCCGGGCTTCGTCACCGAAAAGGTGATCCAGCCCTTCGAGCGCCATTCCGTGCCGATCTATTTCGGCAGCCCGACCGTCGGTGAAGACATTAACGAAAACGCGATCGTTCTCTGCCGCTCCGACAGCGACGCGGATATCCGCGCGGCCGCCGAGCGGGCGGCGTATCTCGACGCGCACGACGACGAGTATATCGAAATGCTGATGCAGCCGCCGCTGAAGGACGAGCGGTACCTGGAAAAAAAATACGCGGAGCTGGAAGAATTTCTCGTTCGCATATTCTCGCAGGAACCCGATCGGGCGGGCAGAAGGATCAAAAACTTCTGCGCCGATCTGCATAGCTCGTATCTGACGGATTACATGAAGAAAAACGCCTCCCCCTCCGTGCTGACGCGCGCGAAAAACGCGGCAAGGAAAATCGCGGGAAAATAAGTTTTTCCTTTCCGTGGATATCGGTCCGGCGCGGGACGAGCGCCCTGCGTCGGGTCGATATCCATACTGTATTTCCATGCCGGGACAAACCGCAGACGGAGCCCGGACACAAAACCGCAGAAAACCGAACCGAACGCAGCGTAGGGATATCAAAACGCAGCGCAGGGACAGCAAAAATACGTTTGACAAACGGACGGAAATTGATTATAATACCATAGAACCGCGACAGGATCACAGCACAAAGACAAAACGACATTCCCGGACCGCGTCATGATGTTTAAAGACCCCCAAATCGCAGGTTCGACTCGCCTTTGGGAGCGTATAACCGCAGGTTTGAACGGGGAAAATACGACCGCCGAAAATCGTTGATATACCTGGATTTTTCGGCAGACGCCGATATCGGCGGAAGACGGAAAAAACACCTTTGACCACATGTTTGACCACAACAGAATAAAAATCGGGGTGTGGCGCAGTTGATAGCGCGGATGGTTTGGGACCATCAGGCCGCGGGTTTGAGCCCCGCCACTCCGACCAAAATGCGGCAAAAACCGCATAACAGCCGCAGAGCGAATGTCTTTGCGGCTGTTATTTTATATAATACTTTTTAGGAGGAGTTGCTTTGTCACAAAAAATCGGTTTTAATTCTTGTATCATGCTTCTGATTAGTTTTATACTTACTCTGTGTCTTGGCGCCGATATAAGATATAGAGAACTTTACAATTTAGTTGGTAATTTAGATAACACTTTATGTTCGATATGGAATGTTCTAGAACCAATATTATATGACATATCTGTTGGTGTTTTTTCTGCTATGATATTAGTGTTTTGCATAGATAGGATTCAAGAAAAAGCAGCCTTGAAGGAAGAACATAAAAAACATCTAATGATATATAAAAAAATATCCCCCCTGTTAAAAGAATACTATGATTTTTTTCTTGAACTATATATTGCAACTCGCAAAGATTTGGTTTCTGCAAACAGTGAAGTATTAGATAGCCTATACGCTTGTATTAATGAATTCATTGAACAATTAAATCAAACTAATCCTTTCTATAAATCCGGACCGATGAGTGATGGAAGAATAGTCAAAGAATTAATTCAAGCGTGTAAAGAAAACCTCCCAGAAGATGAGTTCTTGAGCATAGAGGAAAGAAGTCATTTGCCATGGTATAAGTGCTGGGAAATAAAAGCGAAATCGTTTTATGATGATATGTTGAGTATCGAACAGAACTACCCCACTTTTCTTCCCGCGGAAATGATTGAGTTATATGAAAAGACAGTGGAGTATGCTAAACTTCAAAGCAATATGAGTGCTTTTATAGAAAACAGGATGATTGCCGATTATCTCCCCCTGGGGATGGAACTACCTGATTTTAAAATGCCAACAGAGTTTTTTATACAAGATTATAACTTGATTGATACAATACATGCCTTGGATAGTATTATGAAATATGTGGAATCCAATTCAGATATTGTATTAAGAAAAAGATCATTGGAGTTCTTTAATGAAAGAAATTGTGCTCCCAAGATTGGAGCCTCAGTTTAATAATACTTGTTTATGGTAACAATCTCGATATCAGCATTTATCTTTGTATTACTATCAAACTCCATCTTAATACAGGAAGACATCATATTTCTGTGGATATTGCTTTTTAAAGGTGAAATCATTTCTTTACAAACGAAAATATCCATGATATAATTTTAATATGTATTATTCTTGGAGAGTTAATATGGATATTGAAAAAATTAAAGCCATTCTTTCATCAGTGCAACAGAAAGTATCAGAAACAAGCGACGCTATTTTAGAAAAAATCCCGATTGAAGAGATTTTATTCAAATCAATGAAACTTCCTATGGTAAAAATAAACCGGGAAGCTTTCTTAAAGAAAGAACTAAAGGGGAAATGTACTGAAAAGCAAATACAGATTGCAATTGACAATAATCCAGCATTTGCAGGTATCGAAAGATCAGTTATAGATCCTATTGCAAAACAGGTAATTAACTACGAAACGAATAAGGTTTCTGCCATTTCATTTGCTGCTGGACTTCCTGGCGGTGCTGCGATGGTTGGGACAATTCCAGCTGATATCACTCAATATTTTGGATTCATTCTAAGAGTGATGCAGCAACTGGCTTATTTGTATGGATTTGAACAATTTAATCTCAATGAAGAAGAAGTCAATGTTGATACGATGAATCGCGTGATGATTTTCCTTGGGGTGATGTTTGGGGTTCAAGGCGCAAATGCAGGTGTAAAGTATGTAGCACAGACTGCTGCAAAGAAAGTGTCGAAAACTCTAGCTCAAAAGGCTCTTACAAAAGGGACTGTTTATCCAATAGTAAAAAAGATCGCCAAAGCACTTGGAATAAGAATGACAAAGCAGATTTTCGCGAATAGTGTATCAAAAATCGTCCCTGTGATCGGCGGCGTTACAACAGGTGGATTAACATATCTAACATTCAAACCGTCGGCAAAGAAACTGCAAAAGAGCTTTTTAGAGCTTAATTTGTGCAATCCTGAATATTACAAAAATCCTGAAAATTTTTCTGAATCCACAATATTTGAAGATTATTCAGAAGAACCTGATGAATTCAGAGAAGAATAATACTTTGATATCCTCGTTTTTGAGAAATCCCTGCCGAATCCTGCTGTCTTCTGACTGTAGGATTCGGTATTCTTTGTTTATCCCGGCGCAGATTCTGAGTCGCTGATTCTTTCATTTCTATAACTGCAATCCCGGAAGCGGTCTTTTTTACACCGAACCCGAAAAATATGTCCGATATATTTCAATATAATAAGTCAATTTTGATCAAGCCCTTGATTATTCTCGTCATATATGCTATGATTGATGAGAATAAAAGTGAGGTGAGGGAAATGCGGAGATTTGATTACAGCTTTCTGAAGGAAAAGACCTGGGATAATGAGATCGTAGGGTATCTCTCTCAGATCCATGAGATGAAGGGAAAGCAGACGCTGTACCTGCGGCAAAAGCCCGCCGACGTCGAAAAGCTTATTGAGATCGCAAAGATCCAGAGCACCGAATCCTCCAACGAGATCGAAGGGATTCGCACAACAGATACGCGCCTGCGGCAGCTCATGAGCGAGAAGACGACGCCGCGCACCCGCGACGAGAAAGAGATCGCCGGCTATCGTGACGCGCTGAACACGGTGCATGAGAACTTCGAGTATATCCCTCTGACGCCCGATTATATTCTCCGGCTCCATAAGATCATGTTCAGTCACACAGACAGCGCCTTCGGCGGTTCCTTCAAGAACGTGCAGAACTATATCAGCGCCACCACGGCGGACGGAAGGACGTATGCACTGTTTACGCCCCCGGCGCCGTATGAAACGCCGGAAGCGATGCGCGAGCTGTGTGATGCATACAACTTTGCTGTCGGTGAAGGCAATGTGGATCCGCTGCTGATCATCCCGTGCTTTATCCACGACTTCCTCTGCATCCATCCGTTTATTGACGGAAACGGCAGGATGTCACGCTTGCTGACGACGTTGCTGCTCTACCGTTGCGGATACGAGATCGGCAGGTATATCTCGCTGGAAGTCAAAATCGCCCGGACGAAAGAGAGCTATTATGACGCGCTGGAGGCTTCGCAGGCCGGCTGGCACGAAGGCGAGGACGATCCCACGGCGTTCATCAAATACCTGCTGGGAACGATTATTGCGGCCTACCGTGATTTTGAGGAACGGATGGAGCTTGTTACCGCATCTGGGCTGGATACCGTGCGGAACGCCGTAAAAACAAAAATCGGCAGGTTTACAAAAGCCGAAATCGCCGAACTCGTCACAACTATGAGCGCCACATCGGTTGAACGCCATCTGCGAGCGCTCTGTGAGAGCGGTGAGATCGAGAAGCGCGGCGGTGGGAGATCTACCTACTATATCCGTAAGACAATATGAGTAATGTAAGTCAAAAACGGAGGAAAACACATGAACATGGTTTTGATTCAAAAAACAAGTATCACAAAGCTTGATACAGATGCAATTGTAAACGCTGCAAACGCAGACCTGCAGGCAGGCGGCGGTGTATGCGGTGCGATCTTTCGTGAGGCCGGCATGCAACAGCTGCAGGCAGCGTGCGATGCCATCGGTCATTGCAGCACCGGTTCCGCAGTCATAACCCCCGGTTTTGATCTTAAGGCAAAATATATCATCCATGCCGTCGGTCCTATCTGGCGGGGCGGGAATGACGGTGAACCGCAGCAGCTTTACGGGGCATATCACAAAGCGTTGGAGCTTGCAGTCGAAAACGGCTGCCAATCCATTGGCTTTCCGTTGATATCCGCAGGGATCTACGGCTATCCGAAAGAGCAGGCGTGGGATATTGCAATCCGAGCCTGCGCCGATTATCTCAAAGACCCTTGCGATCCCGATCTGAAAGTGGTCTTCGCCGTTCTCGATGACGAGATAATGGAAATCGGGAAGAAAACTCTCGCGGCTGTTGCAGGGGAATACAGAAGATTCGCAATCGACAACGACGGATTTATGATGAGACCCCGATCGGGGTTTGATGGTCCCTGTATCGGCACTCCCGTTCCGAAGGACATGATGACGCAATACGGATGGACAGACCAATACCTGACGCGGGACGGCAGACCGTGGCTGCCTGTGATGGGGGAATTCCATTTCTCCCGTTATCCCTGCCGGTACTGGAAGGAAGAGCTTGAAAAAATGAAATCGGGAGGCGTGGAGATCGTTGCCTCCTACCTGTTCTGGAACCACCATGAGGAACGCCCCGGGGAGATCCGCTGGGACGGCAACTGGGACATTCAAGGCTTCCTGCGCTGCTGCCGGGAGGTCGGCCTGCTCGCCTTCCTCCGCCCCGGTCCGTGGTGCCACGGTGAGGCGCGCCACGGCGGCTTCCCGGACTGGCTGCTGGAGACGGGATGGCGGCTTCGATCCGACGATCCCGGGTATCTGGCGGCCGTGAAACGCTTCTGGTCGTCGCTGTTCGGACAGGTGGAAAGCGATCTGCTGAAAAACGGCGGCCCCGTGATCGGTATCCAGATCGAAAACGAATACGGTTCCGGCGGCGAGGGGCGCGGCAACGGACACATCCGCACCCTGACCAGGCTGGCCCGGGAGATCGGGTTCGACGCGCCCTACTGGACCGCCACCGGCTGGGGCGGCTACGTGGGCGACCTGCTGCCCGTCAGCGGCGGCTATGTAGAGGCGCCCTGGGATTCCTCCACGGAGGAGCTTCCCGCCAACGACTGCTTCATTTTCGCGGATAAAGCGCATCTGCTCAACATCGGCACCTACCGGTTCGATCCTGCCCGCTTCCCGTTCCTGACGGCGGAGCTGGGCGGCGGGCTGCAGGTCACCTACAACCGCCGTCCTCGGGTCAGCGGGTCGGATACCGGCGCGAACTCCCTTGTCAAATTGGGCAGCGGAGCCAACCTGCTGGGGTACTATGTCTATCACGGCGGAACCAACCCGTTGGGGGAACGCACCACCCTGCAGGAGAGCCGGTCCGTAGGGAACGCCTGCGATCTGCCGGCGCTCTCTTATGACTTTCAGGCGCCGCTGCGGGAATACGGCAGCGTGGCGGCGAGCTTTCGGGAAATCCGGATGCTGGCCCTGTTTCTGCGGGATTTCGGCGAAACGCTGGCGCCAATGGACGCCGTCATCCCCGACGACAGCCCGCAGGACCCGGAAGATACGCAGACGCTGCGCACAGCGGTGCGTACCGACGGCCATTCCGGTTTTCTCTTTATCAACAATTACCAGCGCCGCAGAATAATGAAGCGGCACGAAAACGTCCGCCTCAGCGCCGGGGACGTGGAGTTCCCGGAGATCACCGTCCTTCCCGGAGACTATTTCTTTCTGCCGTTCCATATGAAGCTCGGAAACACGGAGCTGCTCAGCGCCGCGGCCACGCCCCTTTGCAGACTGCGGGACGGTTTCGTGTTCTATGCGGACCGGGATCCGCAGTACCGCTGGAACGGTCCCGCGGCAAAGGTACTGACGCTCTCCCGGGAGGACGCCAGAAACGCCGTCAGGATCCGCTTTGACGACGAATACCTTCTGATCTGCGAACAGCCACTGATCGAGACGGAGGCGGGCGTGTTCTGCCTTGCCCGAAGCGATATCGAACTGAAGAGCTTCCCCGCGTTTCCGGGCAGCGAAAAGGCAGAGGAAGGCGCCCTCGTCCGGTATACACTGCCGATCCCTCCCTCAAATGTGCGGCTGCATGTACGCCCGCGCATGCAGATGAACGACCTTTACCGGGAGTATGAACTGCGTCTGGAAGGCGAGATCACGGGGGACGACGTGTTTCTCACGGTGGATTACGAGGGCGATCAGGCGGAGCTGCTGTTGGACGGCCGCAAGATCGCCGATGATTATTACCGGGGCGAACCCTGGGAGATCGGTCTGAAACGCTGGGATTTTCCGAAAACCATGCTGTTGCGGATCTTCGCCATGCAAAAAGGCGCGCCGGTGTTCACCGACGAACCGCTCGCCTACGAAAACGGGAGGGCGCTGCGGCTGAACGGCGTAACGGCGCAGGAGGAATTCCGGATCCGCCTCTCGCCTGAAACCCTTTCCGCGGTACGTGGAGACAGATGAGAACGTAACACGGCACAGCGCCGCGATCGGCATTCTCCCTCATCAGGCAATGAAACGTAAAAAGTGTCGGGGAGGAAGGATCTGAACCGCCGCAGAGCCGGGTGACCGGCAGATTTCGTGCCCGGGCGGCAAATCATGTGTCCCGATCCGAAACGAGTCGTGAAACCTTGATTTTCAGATGCTGTTGAACTATACTATGTAATGGATTTAAGCAAGAGATATTCTCTATATAAGGCGGAAGGAGTGTCGGGTTTTCTGCCCGACGGATCGTATGAAAGCACAAAAATATGACGTCCTTGTGGTCGGGGGCGGTCCGGCAGGGATCGCTGCGGCGATTGCGGCTGCACGGCGCGGAAGAAGCACCGCGCTCCTCGAACGGTACGGCTGCCTCGGCGGCGGTATGACATCATCCTTTGTCAGGCCGTTTCTCGGGAGCACTGCAAACGCAAACATCGGAAAAGAAATCGAACGGCGCATCCGTGATGCGGAATCTATTTGTTCGCCCGTCGAAGCGGCGAAGATCGTTCTGTCGGAGATGACGCGCGAGGCGGGCGTGGACGTGTGGCTGCAAACGCAGGCCGTTTCCGCAAAGACGGTTCCGGGCGCCGCCGGGTGCCGGATTGCGGAGGTGCTTGCCGTCTCGCACGGGGAGGAATACGTTTTCACGGCGGACGCATATATAGACGCTACCGGGGACGGCGATCTCGCCGCCGCGGCGGGCGCTGATTTCCGGATCGGGCGGGAAGGCGACGGACTGGTCCAGCCGCTTTCCGTTATGTTCACCGTTGAGGGGATCGAGCCCGATACGGGGTTCGAGTGCTGTCACGAGGAGGATTACCGGGATCTCGGCGACGGCAGAGAGTATCTTGCGCTCTGCCGCAAAGCCTGCGAAAGCGGCGAGCTGCCCGCGGCAGTCAATATCGTTCGGCTGTATAAGACGGGCAGAAAGGGCGAGCGCATGGTGAACTCCACGCAGATGAACCACGTTTTTCCGCTGGACCCGCGGGCGCTCGCCGATGCAGAATATGAATTACGTACGCAGGTGCGGCAGGTCGTGCGCTTCCTTCAAAACAACGTCCCCGGGTTCGCTGACATCCGCGTCAACGGAAGCTGTACCACCACGGGGGTTCGGGAATCACGCCGGGTGACGGGCGACTACGTTCTGACCGCGGACGATCTGTTTGCCGGTCGTCGGTTTAACGACGCGATCGTGACCGACGCCCATTTCTGCATCGATATCCACAATCCCGACGGTGCGGGACAGGCGGAGCGGGACGGCTACCCTTATGATCCGCAACCGTACGAGATCCCGTACCGCTGCCTGACAGTAGCGGGATTTGACGATCTGCTGACAGCCGGACGATGCATTTCCGGCGACCACCGCGCGCATGCCTCTTACCGTGTTATGCGTATCTGCATGGCGATGGGCCATGCCGCCGGGATCGCCGCCGCGCTCATGAGTGAAACCGGTGTTCCGAGCCGGGAAATCGACATCCGTACTGTGCAGGACGCTGTTGGGATCCATAAAAATTGAAAGCATTGAAAAGTGTATTTTTTCAGAATAAATTTCTATCGCAAAGTGTTGTGTGTTATCATTCTCTGTCGCAGCAATCATTGACGGCACATAAGGATTATCTTAATTGATATCTCCTACAATATATTTTGGTGATGGGCATGGCAGCCATCCATGCCTTTTGCCATCTCAAAGCCGAAGCTGTAGAATGGGTAACGTGGTCTGACTTAAGATACCTTGTGCTAACATGCGCATAACGGAGTCAGTCAGC
>JAFRPB010000187.1 GCA_017429345.1 Clostridia bacterium
ATGTGAAATGTGAGATGGGAGATGTGAGATGTGAAATGTGAAATGAGAAATGTGAAATGTGAGATGTTTGTCAGTCCCGAGTCCCGAGATACGAGTCCCGAGATACGAGATACGAGATACGAGATACGAGATACGAGATTTGTGAGCTAACGGCTAACGGCTAACAGCTGACAGCTAAAAGCTAACAGCTAACAGCTAACAGCTAAAAGCTAACAGCTGACAGCTAACAGCTAACAGCTGACAACTGCGGCGCAGCCGCTTACTTTTCACTTTTCACTTTTCACTTTTCCCTGCTGCGCAGCCGCAAACTCAGTCCTCAATCGCCGCTTTCTGCGAATTGATCTCCCGGATGATCCCGGGGTCGAATTTCGGCTTTCTGTCGTAGGTGTAAAGCCCGTTCTGCTCCTGCTCGACGTCCGTCAGCTGCGTATAGCAGAAGCCGAAGAAGCGCGAATTGAACAGCAGCGTCTCTGTAAGGCCTTTATAGCGTGCGAGAAATTCCTCTTCCGTCTTCGGCGCGTTGCCGTAGCCCCAGCCGTCGCCCTCGCTCCAGCGGATGCCGCCGTATTCGCTCACGAAGGTCGGCTGCCCGACCGTGTAATGCTGACGGCCGCCGAGCCAGTCGTAAAGCTCGCCGGTCTCCATGAGTTTATCGTAGCGCGGCTTATAGACCGCGGGATCCTGCTCGTAATCGTGCACGTCGTAAATATCGGTCTCAACGTGATATCCGCCGCTGACGTCGATGCACGGGCGCGTCGGGTCGACGGCTTTCGTCACCCTGTAAACCGTGCGCAGCACCTCGTCGCACTGCTTTCTGCCGTTTATGTCCCATGTTTCGTTGAACGGGCACCAGCCGACGATCGAGGGATGGTTGAAGTCGCGCTCCACCTCCTCGAGCCATTCGTAAAGAACGGGATAAACGCTGTCCTCGCGGGTGTGGTCGAGCCCCCAGTTCGGGTACTCGCCCCAGACGAGATAGCCCATTCTGTCCGCGTGATAGAGAAAACGCGGCTCGAAGATCTTCTCGTGCAGGCGCGCGCCGTTGAAGCCCATCGCAACGGAGCGCTCGATATCGCCCTTTAAGAATTCGTCGGTCGGCGCGGTGTAAATGCCCTCGGGGTTGAAGCTTTGATCGAGCACCAGCCGCTGAAAGACCGATCTTTCGTTGATCAGGAATTTATATCCGTCGAGCCGCAGGCTGCGCAGGCCGAAATAGCTTTTGACCCTGTCCTCTCCGTAGGTCAGCTCCAGATCGTAAAGTCTGCCGTGCCCGGCTTCCCACAGATGCGTCTGCGAAAGCGCGATATAAAGCGATACCTCGCCGCCGCGGCTCTCCGCCGACGCTTCGCCGACGGGTCTGCCCTCGTAATACGCCTTTGCGGTGAGCGTCCCTGCGCCGCGCGTTGTCGCGTTCAGGGTCAGCGCGCCGCGGATATCGGGATAGAGTTTGATTTTTTCAACGCGCGTTTTCGGCGCGAATTCGAGCCACACGGTCTGCCAGATCCCGGTCGTGCGGGTATAGTCGCAGCCGTGGGAGTAGTATTCCTCGCTCTGCTTGCCGCGCGGGATCATCGGGTCGCGCTCGTTGTCCTCCGCGTTGATCACGATCGTATTCTCGCCCCCGGTCAGGTATTCCGTGATATCGAAGAAAAACGAGACGTAGCCGCCTTTGTGCTCGCCCGCCTTCTTGCCGTTGATCCAGACGCGCGTTTTATAATCGCAGGCGCCGATATGAAGCAGAACATCGCCGGAGAGCTGTTCTGCCGTCAGGCTGATTTTGCGGCGGTACCAGACCGAATACATAAATTCGGTATCGCCGATACCGGAAAGGCGGCTCTGCGGGCAGAAGGGGACGGTGATCTTTTGATCGAACGCCGCGTCGGATTCGTAGAGCTTCCGGTCTCTGCCGCTGTTGCCGCGGTCGTTCAGAAACTCCCATTCGCCGTTGAGATTGAGCCACGTTTCGCGCTCAAACTGCGGGTTCGGATGTTCGGGACGGGGGATGGACATGGTATGATCTTCCTTTCGATATTTTTATAAGAGGGAAAAGGGAAAAGGAGTCGGGAGTCGCAGGAAATAAATGAAAAATGAAAAATGAAAAATTGCGGAAAAGCGCTTCGCGCCTTTTTATTATAAAACGTCAAGAGTACTTTTCGGGCAAAAAATGGACAAAAACGGCGCCAAAAGTCGCAGAATAATAAAGATGACTCACTTCTATAATAGGGTATGGGGCGGAGCCCCATCATCAATTTTTCATTTTTCATTTTTCATTTCTCATTTTACGCTGTTCCACACGCTCGTCAGCGTCCCGTTCTCCCACAGCTTTCCGCATGAGGCGTAATCGGTGAGCGGCAGGGGAGCTTTGCCGTCCGCGCGGTCAAACGCGACGCGCAGCGTCTCGCCGTCTTCGGGCGGAAGAAGCGTATATTCTCCCGTCAGCGCGGCGGGCTCGGAAATATCCGCGCCGTCCGGCTCCTTCGCCTCATCGCGCGCGAGCACCGTCGGACCGTAAAGCACGGCGGTCAGACCGTTCAGGCGCTCGAAGACGGGCTTGAAACAGCCGCGCAGCTCGAGGGTGTCACCGTTGCTCCAAATACGGCGGACGGTGAAGAAGCCGTCTTCTGCGGCGATCTCCGCCTTTTCGCCGTTGACGAAAACGGCGGCGTCAAAGGTGTTCTCGGGCACGCGCAGACGCAGCGCGAGTTCTTTTTCGCCGTCGGGCGATACTGCGATCTTTACGTTCGGTGAGACGGGGTAATCCGTTTCGACGGCGAAGGCTGCGCCCCCCGCGCGGATCTTTCCCGATTCGTAAGTCGAAAAAACGAAGCCGTTTTCGCACTCCGTCACCGCGGAGAGCGGCAGAAGCGCGACGCCCGCCGCAGCGATGCACGCGCAGCAGCCGTAAAACCCGCCGAAGGAAAAATGCTTGAGGCCGCCGATCCCCTTGCCTCGCCTGCCGAGAGTCAGCGGGCTGTAGCTGTCAAAGGGGAGCGGATCGAGGATCCTGCCGTTGCCGTTCCGACCTTTCTGGTTGTGGGTATTGATACTTCCGTAAAGCGCGTTGCGCGCGCTGCGCTCGAGGCGGGTATAATATTTTGCCTCGCCGGTGAGCAGATACAGGCGAAGGAGCATGCGCATCCACGTGACGGTCACGCAGGTCTCCTGCATGATGCCCTCGCGCCGTTCGGTCTGCGCGAGCGCGGAGTGATCGAACAGCTCGTGGGTGCAGCCGCTGCAGCCGATCACGGTGATATCGGTGTCCGCGACCGCCTCGATGAATTTTTTCACGACGTTAAAATAGTATTCTTTCCCCGTCGTCTCGTAATACGCGAGAAGCCCCTCGAAGAAAGAGATCGTCTCGTACGCTTTCTGCTCGGGGTATTCGAAGGGCATTTTCTCGCCTTTTTCGGCAAGGTCGATCAGGTTCCCGTCGCGGCAGCCGCCGCAGGAGATAATGTATTCGGCGAAGTCAAGATATTTTTTTTCGCCGCAGAGCGTATACAGATCAACATAGGGCTCGAGGATCGAGCTCGAGTTCACGCCGCCCCACCACTCGCTCGTGTCGGTGATGCGGATCTGCCCCTCGCCGTCGCCGACGGCGTCGATCAGCGCGTCGGCGTGGCGTTTCACCGCGTCGAGGATGCGTTTTTTCAAATCCTCGTCCTTGCAGACGCGGTAATAGTGCAGAAAGCCCGTGATGACGTATTTTCTGCTCCAGACATCCCAGCCGCGCAGCTGCTTTTCCGCGCTGTAGGTCGAGATGCGCCCGTCTTCGCGCTGCGTTTTCAGAAGCCCTTCGACCGCGTCGGTCAGCACGCCGCAGAGCGCTTCGTCGCCGCTGTACTGATAGGTCAGACACGCGCCGCGCATCATCTTGCCCCAGAATTCGCCGCGCCAGCCCTCGTCCTCGTCGTCGCTGTCGCAGGTATAGACCCTGACGAACGCGCTCCAGGCCTGCGCGTCGAGCAGCTGTTTTTCCGTCGTGAAGCGCACGCCTGCGTCCATCGCGCCGCGAAACCGCGCCGCGTGGGCCAGAATACGGAATTTTCGGTCGATCATAAAAACGCCGCCTTTTTTCAGTATATACTCATCTTAACATTATTAATAATCTGTTGCAACACTTTAATTTATTTTTTATTTGATTGACAGATTTTTTTTAATCTGCTATTCTATAGAAAAAAGAGAAAGGGGTGCTTTGCCGTGAAAAAATGCTCCGTGTGCGGAGCCGAGCTGCCGGACGACGCGGCGGTTTGTACCGTTTGCGGCTGTGAGACATCGCCCGGCGAAGCGCCGCCTTCCGTGATCGTCAGTACGGCGCCGTCCGAAAGGAAAAAACGCGTCAAACAATTTGAAAATGAGCTGGAAAAGAGGAAAAAACTGATGAATGTCTTTGTAATCGCCGCCTGCGCCTGCGCTGCGCTCGCTCTGATGATGTTTGTGTATTTTGCCGTGATCGGCAAAAAAAATCAGCCCGCGGCCGTGCCCGCGTCGACGGGATATGCCCAGACCGTTCTGCCGACGGGCGTCGGCGAACCTTCCGCCGCGGCGCAGGATCCGGTTTTAACAGACGATGCGAGCGCGGCAGCGCCGTCCGGTTCGGATATCGCGCCGACAAACGCCGCGCCGTCTTCCGCCGGGCAGCCGTCCTCCGTTCCCGCGTCCTCCGCTTCACAGACGCCGTCCGCGGCTGCGCAGACAAAGGCGCCGTCGAACGCGCCGACAGCAGCTCCGACAAATGCGCCGACTGCGGCCCCGACCGCCGCTCCGACCGCCGCTCCGACCGCGGCCCCGACTGCCGCCCCGACCGCGGCTCCGACTGCGGCTCCGACCGCGGCCCCGACTGCCGCCCCGACC
>JAFRPB010000188.1 GCA_017429345.1 Clostridia bacterium
CGCTGTTTTGCTTAAGTACCGTTTATCGAGCGCTTCTGTTCGCGGATATCGGGGATCGGATATCGTGCCGGGACCGCGGCTTAAATCACAGAATAAACTCTGCAAAATCGGGAGAGTGCAGAAATCGCCGATTATACAGGCACGATTCGCGAAATCCGATACCCGACATCCGGAATTATCCTCATATCTCTGCCTCGGGCGGAACGGTCTTCAGTCGGTGCAGATCCATCATATTCTGCGTGATCCTGCCCATATCGAACACCCTCGGGTCAAAGCCGTGCTTTTTGAGCGTTTCGCGCAGAGCGTTGACGAGAGTCATATCGTCGCTCTTCATGCTGAGCTGAATGATCAGCGAATCGCGGTGCGCGTATACGTTGATCGCCCGCTCCATCGCCAGCATTCCGGGCGTAATACCGTTGAGCAGCAGCTTCGAGATCGGGTTGTTGTCGACTCTGCCGGGATAGGTCAGAAAGATCGTTCCGTTCGTCGTCAGCCCCTTCAGACCGTTCGGACCGGTCAGATAATCGTTGACGGCGACGACGTCGCCCATGCCGTCGATATCATTGCACTGCCCGAGAATGAACGAGAACATCGCGCGGGCGTGATCGACGGTTATCTGCTTTTTCATATCCTCCTTCAGCTTCGCGCAGAGGTTTTCCGTAGGCATTCCGAGATCCGCCTTCGTCACGGGCAGCGGGCAGTTATACGCCATGTTTCCCAGCGACTGCGTCGAAAACAGCCGGCGGGAATCCACCGTGGTAATGACCGAGATCATCTTATCGCCGATATCATAAAGGCTGTCGACCGCTTCCGCGGTCAAAGCCGCCAGAAGAGGCGCGAACGAAGTGTGCAGCTCGCGCGTTTTCTCAAGGAACGCGGCGTTGGAGATCTCAAGATTGACCAGTCGGCAAGTCCGGTCGGCTCTGTCGAACTGCTCGGGCGGCATCAGGAACAGATTCCCTTTGTCGATCAGATCGACAAAGGTTCCCTCCCCCGCGAACCGCGTCAGCGGATCGTAGCGTTCAAGGTCGCTCATACGCGGAAGCGATTTTTTATCGACCCGCAGACCGAATTTATCGAACGCATGCGTTCTGATGAGGCGCGCAAAGGGCAGAATGAGCTTCACGTATTCCCACAAAACCGTCGCGATATAGGCAATCATGCCGTGCGCGTCGGTCAGACCGTGATAGAGCGAGAACGTCAGGTGGCGCTCGCCGCAGAGAAACACAAAAAGATAACCGTTCGTGCCGTCTTCGCCGTCGGTGCCGAAGTACAGGCCGGTATCGTCGTCGTCGCGCAGGCGCACGGGCTTGAAATTCTCCTCATAGAAGATCTTTCCGTCTTTAACCACGGGACGCACCTTGAACTCGGGATAGAGCTCCAGCGCCGCGTCCGCAGCCTTCTGAAGCTTCGCGCGGTTCAGTCTTTGCTTGAAGTCAAAGCGCACGCGCATATCCCACGAATACACGCCCGCGTATGCGCCGTAAAAGATCGCATCGTAGCGCGCGCCGGGCCGTAGCCCGTTGACAAATTGAAAGTTGCGTTCGGATGACATAACTGACTCCTTTCGGGATAGCTGCCGGTTGTCGGTTGCCTGGTGTGAACAAGTAGTGTGGAGTGCGGAGAGTGAAGTGTGAAGTGTCGGAAGTCGCTTCGCGACTTGATTATAGAATCGGTTGTCGGTTGCCCGGTATGAACAAAAGTGTGGAGAGTGAAGAACGGAGTTCGGAGCTGACGCGCGGCCCGGTTCGCAAAACGATTTCACGACATCACGACTTCACGATCTCACGACTTCACGATTTCACGTCCTCACGACTTCACGATTTCACGTCTCCCTCTCCTCGATCCTCTTGATCTGACTGAAATCCAGCTTATTCTGCGCGACGACGCCCATATCGTAGACTTTCGGATCGAAGCCGTGGCGTTTCAGCGCTTTCCGAAGCGCATTGACGAGCGTCATATCGTCGCTCTTCATGCTGATCTGAATGATCAGCGAATCGCGGTGCGCGTATACGTTTATCGCGCGCTCCATCGAAAGCATGCCGGGCGTAACGCCGTTGAGCAGAAGTTTCGAAATGATATTGTTGTCGACTCTGCCGGGATAGGTGAGAAACAGCGTCATATTGTCCGCCTGCGCCTTCATCCCGTCAGGACCGGAAAGAATCTCGTTCGATTTGTCGATATCGCCCATGTCGTCGAGCTGCAGGCTCAGGTCGTAGATAAATTTGAACATCGCATTGACGTGGCTCTTTGTCATCTGCTTTTGCTGCGAGGCCTTGATCTTCGCGCAGATATTCTCGAGCGGCATATCGAGATCCTCTTTGCGCAGCGGCAGCATACAGTCGTACGCCATATTGCAGAGCGTCTTCGTGCCGCCGAAGAAACGGCGGGAATCCACGGGAACGTTGATCGAAATGACCTTGTCGCCGATATCATAAGCGCTGTTGATCGCCTCGCCGGCGATCGCCGCGAGAAGCGGCGCGAAAGAGGTATGCAGTTCTCTCGTTTTTTGCAGGAACGCGGTGTTGGACACTTCGAGATTGACGATGCGGTTCGTCATTTCTTCCTTGCTGTAAACCTCGTCCGGCATTCTGTAAAGCGTGCCGGGCTCGATGAGCTGAACGAACTCGCCTTCGCCCTTGAATTTGACGACGGAATCGTAGCGTTCCACGTCGTCCATCGCGTCAAAGAGCCTGCGGTTCAGGCGCACGCCGTAGGCTTCAAAGAACTTCGGGCTTATAACGCGCAGGAACGGGAAGGAATACTGCGCGTAACGCCAGAGCACCGCTATGATATAGGAGATCATACCGTAAGCGTCGGTCTGACCGTGGAACATCGAAAACGTGATGTGACGCTTGCCGACCAGAAAAAGAAACAGATAGCCGTTGGTGCCCATCGGGCCGTCCGAACCGAAGAAATACCGTTTGTTGTCGTCGTCCGCGATCCTGACCGGCTTATAATTCTCCTCATAGGCGATCCGGCCGTTGTAAATCACAGGGCGGGTCCTGAACTCCGGATACGATTCGAGCGCTTCATTCGCCGCCTTCTGCAGACGCGCCCGGTTCAGACGCTGTTTGAGATCGAGTCGGCAGCGAATATCAAAGGTATTCGTCCCGCCGTACAGACTGAAAAAAATCGTATCGTAGCGGCCGCCCCGCCTGAGACCGTTTTTCAGGAAATAACCCTCGCCGTTCTCCATATCCATTCTCCTTATCGGAATGATTATTTATCCGCGCCAAAATCGCAGAGCGCTTCAGCGGATATTGATTTTATTTTATCATTTCATCGGGGATGATTCAAGCGGATAAATCGGAATTTATCAGACATTAGGCAATGGGCATTAGGCAATAGACC
>JAFRPB010000189.1 GCA_017429345.1 Clostridia bacterium
ATGTGAAATGTGAAATGTATGCGGCTTTGCCGCAAAGATCAAAGATCAAAGACAGAAGAACAAAGATCGGGAGTCAAAGACAGAGACATTGACCGAAATTCAGGTCTTCAGTCTATAGTCTTTCGTCGCAACGCAACACGCAACACGCAAAACGCAAAACGCAAAACACTGTTCACATTTCACATCTCACATCTCACATAAACAACAACGGAGTGATCGACCATGATATACGTTACCGGCGATACCCACGGCGATGCGCGGCGGCTGTCGCAGAGCGCGCTTTCGCGCCTGCGCGAGGGCGACACGCTGATCGTCTGCGGCGATTTCGGCTTTCTGTGGGACGGCAGCGCGAAAGAAGAAAAAATGCTCAAAGATCTCGGCAGCCGCAGATACAATATCTGCTTTATTGACGGCACGCACGAGAATTTCAAGCTGCTGAACGAATACGATGAAGATCAGTGGGCGCACGGCAAGATCCGCCGAATTTCGGGTAACCTGCGTTACCTGATGCGCGGCGAGGTCTATCAGCTTCAGGATAAGAAATTCTTTACCTTCGGCGGCGGCGAGAGCCCGGATATGGCGATGCGCATGGGCACGGGGACCTGGTTCCGCGAGGAGATGCCGAACCGCGAAGAGCTGCGTCGCGGCATGGAGAACCTGCGGAAGGCGGGTTTTGAGGTCGATTATATTTTTACGCATGAGCCGATGCAGAAAACAAAGGAGTTTCTGACGCCCTCCGGCGGTTCTGCCGCGCTGTTCACCGCGCTGAACACCTATTTTGACGAAATCGGCAGGCAGTGCCGGTTCAAACAGTGGTATTTCGGTTCCATGCACACGGATAAACGCGTTTCCGCCAGAGAGACGGCCGTTTTCAAACAGATCATAGCAACGGAATAAACCTGCGGCGCTGCGTCGTATATTCGGAAATAAACTTTTACGGTATCGGAGAGAATTATGAAAAAAACGGTTTCCGCGGTTCTGGCTGTTATTCTTTTCGCTGTCTTCACGCTTTGCGCGTTCGCCATGCCGCTGTATAACGATGAGGTTGACGTAAAATCCGATATTTATTTAGTCAAAAGTGCGAACGACGGGACCGTGCTGTTCAGCCGCAACGCCGACGTGCCGTGCCAGCCCGCGGCGCTGCTTAATATCGTGACCGCCATGGTCGTTCTGAACAATGTGCAGGATATTGAGAATACGGCGTTTGCCGTGCCGAAAGAAACGGCGAATATGATCGCCGGCACCGGCGTCGCTACGATGCTGCTTACCAAGGGCGAGAGCGTCTGCGTCAAGGATCTGCTATACAGCATCCTGATCCGTTCGGCGGCGGATTCTTCCATCACGCTTGCGGAAGGCGTCGGCGGGACGGTGGAGAATTTCGTCGCGATGATGAACGAATACGTCCGCAGCCTTGGCTGCGTTAGCACGAACTTCGTCAACGTGACCGGCCTTGACGCCGAGGGGCAATATACCACCGCGACGGATATGGCGGTCATTATACAGAACGCTTCGGAGAACAATACGTTTCGCGAAATGACGATGACTTCGGTCTATCAGTTTCAGAAAACCGCGCTTTACGATTCAAGGCGGATCTTTACGACGAATCTGATGATCCAGAGCGGTTATCCCGATTATTATACTTCAACGGTCACCTGCATCAAATCAGGCGCGACCGAACAGGCGGGGCGGTGCGTCGCGCTGACCGCGTCGAAGGACGGTTATTCTTACGTGGCGGTCGTAATGAAAGGCCCGTTTGAGGACGCTGACCGCTCGGGAGAAAAAGAAAACTACGCGTTTATCGACTGTAAGACGATGCTGAACTGGACGTTCCGCAAGATCCGCCTCTGTGAGATCGCAAATCCGTCGCTGACCGTCGCCGAGCTGCCTGTTCGGTATTCCCGCACAAGAGACCACGTTCGCCTTGTGCCCGCGGGGAAGCTGTCGCTGCTGCTGCCCTCGAAATCGGATACGGACAGCGTTGTTTTCCGCGTGATCGACGAGGAGACCGAGGATGAGATCAAAGCGCCGTGCCCGAAAGGAACGATCGTCGGCAAAGCCGAGGTGATCTACGGCGAACAGGTGATCGAGATCATCAATCTTGCCACCGGCGATGATCTGCCGTTTGAATTCAGCGGTTTTGTACTCGGCGTGATCCGGGACGTCTTTCATTCTCCTGTCGCGGTAATCGCGCTGATTCTTGCCGCGGCCGTGATCGTTGTCGTCGTTGTGAGAAGTCGGCGCAACGGAAAATCGGGGAAGAGGAGAGGTATGAAATCGTGAGATCGTGAAGTCGTGAGAAGAGTCCCGAGTCCCGAGTCCCGAGATACGAGAGTCGAGATACGAGAGTCGAGATGCGAGAGTCAAGAGTCGAGATGCGAGAGTCGAGATGCGAGAGTCGAGATACGAGAGTCGAGATGCGAGAGTCGAGATACGAGAGTCGAGATGCGAGAGTCGAGATGCGAGAGTCGAGAGCCGAGATACGAGAGCCGAGATGCGAGAGTCGAGATGCGAGAGCCGAGATGCGAGAGTCGAGATGCGAGATATAAGATCCGGCAATCGGCAATCGGTACGGATTTTGAGCTGTCGACCGTAGACCGTCGACCGTAGACTGTCGACCGTAGACCGTAACCCGAAAAAACGATTTCACGACTTCACGATTTCACGCAAAGCCAAAAACGCAAAACACAAAACGCAAAACGCAAAACTATGACCAACACAGAGCTTACCAAAAAAATCAGAGCCTATCTTCCGCAGGCCGGGACCGTCGTCCGGGGTCTTGTTTTCGCGCTGTTTCTTTATTCGTCTGTCACGCTGCTGACGTCGGATGAAAAATATACTGACGCTGCGTTCGCCGCCGCGCTCGGAACAGCGTCGTCGCTTCTGTTTGCCGCGGCGTTCGCTCTCATTTATTTTGTCGTATTCTCTTTTTTACGCAGTGTGCGCGTTGAAAAGACCGTGTTGCTGGCGTCAAGCGTTCTGTTTTCCTCCGCGCTTGTCTGGAGCATGAATGACGTTTATCTTTTTGCCTCTGTCTGCGCGGTGCAGGCGGCGGTATGTTTCTATTGCTTCTCCGGCGAAAAAGCGGCGCTCGTGCCGAAGGGCAGCAGAAAAGTGACGGTGATCGGGTATCTTGCGATGGGCTTGTTTTTCTCCGTCTGGGTCGGCGGCCTGACCGCGCTTCGTTATAAAATGTATATCGCGCCGTGCTTTGATTTCGGGATTTTCGCGCAGATGTTTGAGTCGATGCGGCGCACGGGGCTGCCGGTAACGACCTGCGAGCGCGCCACGCCCCTGTCTCATTTCGCCGTGCATCTGTCATTTATATATTATACGCTTTTGCCTTTTTATTATATTTTTCACAGGCCGGAATTTCTCAATATCGCGCAGGCGGTCGTGCTCGCCGGCGGTCTTGTTCCGCTGTATCTGATCTGCCGCAAAAAAGGTCTTTCGCAGAATGTGACGCTGGCGCTCGGCGCGGCGTATACCTTCTATCCCTCCCTGAGCGCGGGCTGCTTCTACGATATCCACGAAAACTGCTTTCTGACGCCGCTGATCCTGTGGCTGATGTATGCGATCGACGAAGATAATACCGTCGGGATCTTTCTTTCCGCCGCGTTGGTCTGCGCCGTCAAGGAGGACGCGCCGGTCTATGTGGCTTTTATCTGTATTTATATGTTTTTCGCAAAGAAAAAGATCCTCAAGCCCGCGATTCTGCTGGCGCTGTGCGGGGGATATTTCTTTGCGGCGCTGAAATATCTCGACACCTACGACGCCGTGCAGATGTACCGTTATTCCAACCTTTCTTCAGGGGACGGATCGATGCTCGACATTGTCAAAACGATAATAACGAATCCCGGCATCGTGTTTCTGCAGTGCCTGAACGCCGAAAAAGCGGAGTTCTTTATCAAGGTGCTGCTGCCGTTGGGCTTTTTGCCGCTGATCAGCCGGAAATTTTACAATTATATCCTTCTGGGGCCCTTTATGCTGATCAACCTGATGTCCTATTACCCTTATCAGCATTCCCTTGATTTTCAGTATAATTTCGGGCCTGCCGCGCTTTTGCTGTATCTCATGGCGGACAATATCTCTCAATTCAGGCCGAAAAAGCGTTCCGCGCTCGCGTGTCTCTGCGCGCTGCTTTCGCTCCTCGGAGCGATGTGCTTCGTCGGTCAGCATACGAGTTATCTGTCGTATCGCGAGCAGACAAGGGAGGTCTGCGAGCAGATCGACGAGGTTGTCGCCGAAGTCCCCGAGGGTGCGAGCGTTTCTGCGGCGACATTCATTCTGCCTCATCTTGCCGATCACGAGGTTTTGTATCAGGTCAACGGACGCATGCATGATACGGACGGCAAAACGGAATACGTCGTGCTCGATCTTCGTTATCCCGAGTTCAGCGATCTGGAGCCGCTGTATCTCGAAGCGGGCTATGAGCTCGTGTATGAGGTGCCCGGCGCCGCGGCGATCCTGCGCTGCCCGTTTTATGTGAACAGTGAGAAGTGAAAAGTGAACAGTGAAAAGTGAAATGTGAAAAGTGAAATGTGAAAAGTGAAATGTGAAATGTGAATGGTTGTCGGTTCTCGACTCTCGACTCTCGACTCTTGAATCTCGAATCTCGAATCTCGAATCTTGCATCTCGGGACTTGGAACTCACGACTTCACGATCTTACGACTTCAACAAATACCATTTGACAATCCCCGCAGGGTATTATATAATAATATATTATTTAATAATTCAGCAAAAGAGGATAAACTATGCGTATCGGTATCCTCGGCGGTACCTTCGACCCGCCGCATAAAGGACATCTTTACCTCGGCGAGAATTTCGCCGACGCGCTCTCGCTCGACCGCGTGCTGGTGATCCCCGCCGCGATCCCGCCGCATAAGGCGGAGAAAAAACTGTCCTCCGACGAGGATCGGCTTGAGATGTGCCGGCTCGCATTTTACGACGACGTATTCGAGGTGACCGATCTTGAGCTGCGCCGCGAGGGCAAAAGCTACACGGTCGATACGCTCGCGCTTCTGCGGGCGGAATATCCCGACGACGATTTTTATCTTCTGATCGGCTCGGATATGCTGCTGTATTTTGATAAATGGTACCGCTGGCGGGATATCAAGTCAATGTGCACGCTCTGCTCTTTTTCGAGAAGCGACGACGAGGATTATGCTCTTTTGAGGGATTATGCGGAAAACGTTCTCGGGGGCGGCGTGCTGCTGCTCGATCAGCCGCCGATGGAGATCAGCTCCACAGAGGTGCGCCGCCGCGTCCGGGCGGGGGAGGAGATCGGCGAGCTGGTGCCCGAAGCCGTCGAGGAATATATCCGGGAGCGCGGGCTTTACCGGGAGGCGGCGGAATGAGAGAAGACGCGTTTTATCTTTCCGAGATCGAAAAACGGCTGACCTATGACCGCTTTGTCCATTCGCTGAACGTCGCTGACTGCGCGAAGGAACTCGCCCTGCGGTACGGCGCGGACCCCGCGAAGGCGTATACCGCGGGCCTTGTGCACGATATCATGAAGGACGCGCCGAAGGATCTGCAGCGGGAATACGTCATAAAAAGTACCGGCGGGACGGATCCCGTCCTCATGAGTCAGAAAGCGCTCTGGCACGCGGTCGCCGGCGCGTACGTGCTCGAACACGAGCTCGGCTGCGACGACGAAGAGATCCTGCGCGCCGTGCGGTATCACACCTCGGGCAGGGCGGGGATGTCGCTGCTTGAAAAAATCGTTTTTACCGCGGATTTCATCTCCGCCGACCGGAAATATCCCGGCGTGGAGGAAATGCGCGTGTTCGCCTCCCGCTCGCTTGCCGAGGCAATGGAAGAGGGACTGAATTTTACCATCAAAGAGCTTTGCGCGAAGCGCCGCCCGATTTACCGCGACACGGTCGACGCGTATAACGAAGCGGTCTTCGCGAAAAAAGAAGGAGAATAAACTATGGAAAAAAAGCTTGAAAGAATCGTTAAGATCCTCGATGAAAAACTCGCGGAGAACATCGTCGCGCTCAGAATCGACGAGCTGACCGTGATCTCGGATTATTTCGTGATCGCGACCGGTACCTCATCGATCCACATCCGCTCGCTCGCGGATGAGCTCGAGGAAAAGCTCGAGAAGGAGGACGGGATCCGTCCCGTCGCCGTCGAGGGAAGGGCCTCCGGCTGGATTTTGCTTGATTACAGCGATATCCTCGTGCATCTGTTCACGCCCGACGCAAGAGAGTATTATAAGCTCGAGCGGCTCTGGGCGGACAGCGCGAACATCGATCTTTCCGATATTGTTACGGCGAGATAATCAGGAAAAGAAAGGACTTGGTCTTTATGGAATATAACTTCAAAGAAATCGAGAAAAAATGGCAGGACCGCTGGGAGGAGACCGGCGTATTCCACGCGAAAAACGATTATTCGCTGCCGAAGTATTACTGCCTGGTGGAGTTCCCCTATCCCTCGGGGCAGGGGCTGCACGTGGGGCATCCGCGCTCCTATACCGCGCTGGACGTGGTGGCGCGCAAAAAGCGCCTGCAGGGCTATAACGTCCTCTACCCGATGGGCTGGGACGCCTTCGGCCTGCCCACCGAGAACTTCGCGATCAAGAATCACATCCATCCCGAGGTCGTGACGAAGAAGAACGTCGCCCGCTTCAAGCAGCAGCTGCGCTCGCTGGGCTTCTCCTTCGACTGGAGCCGCGAGGTCAACACGACCGATCCGAATTACTACAAATGGACGCAGTGGATCTTCCTGCAGCTGTTCAACAAGGGACTCGCCTATAAAAAAGAGATGGCGGTCAACTGGTGCACCTCCTGCAAATGCGTGCTGGCGAACGAAGAGGTCGTGGACGGCGTCTGCGAGCGCTGCGGCAGCGAGGTGGTGCGCAAGGTCAAGAGCCAGTGGATGCTGAAGATCACCGAATACGCCCAGCGTCTTGTGGACGATCTTGATGATCTGGATTTCATCGAGCGCGTCAAGCTCCAGCAGAAGAACTGGATCGGCCGCTCCACCGGCGCGGAGGTGGATTTCACCGCCGACACCGGCGACACGATCACCGTTTTCACCACCCGTCCCGATACGCTGTTCGGCGCGACCTATATGGTCATGGCGCCCGAGCACGCGCTGATCGACAAATGGGCGGAGAAGATCACAAATATGGACGAGGTCGCCGCCTACCGCGACGCCGCCGCCCACAAGAGCGATTTCGAGCGCACCGAGGTCAATAAAGACAAGACCGGCGTGGAGCTCAGGGGCGTGCGGGCGGTCAATCCGGTCAACGGCGAGTCGATCCCGATCTTCATTTCCGACTACGTTCTCGCGTCCTACGGCACCGGCGCGATCATGGCGGTGCCCGCCCACGACACCCGCGACTGGGAATTCGCGAAGAAATTCGGTGTCCCGATGGTCGAGGTCGTCAGGGGCGGCGATATCGAAAAAGAGGCGTTCACCGACTGCGCCACCGGCGTGATGGTGAATTCCGGCTTCCTGACCGGGCTCTCCGTCGAAGAGGCCAAGAAGGCGATCACCGAATGGCTCGAAAAAGAAGGCAAGGGCCACGCGAAGGTCAACTTCAAGCTGCGCGACTGGGTGTTCTCCCGTCAGAGATACTGGGGCGAGCCGATCCCGATCGTGATCTGCCCGAAGTGCGGCTACGTTCCGCTTTCCGAGAGCGATCTGCCGCTGCGCCTGCCGAACGTCGAGTCCTACGAGCCGACGGATAACGGCGAGTCGCCGCTGGCGAAACTGACCGACTGGGTGGAAACGACCTGCCCGAAGTGCGGCGGCAAAGCGCAGAGAGAGACCGACACCATGCCCCAGTGGGCGGGCTCGTCCTGGTACTTCCTGCGGTACTGCGATCCGCACAACGACGGGGCGCTGGCTTCGAAAGAGGCGCTGGAATACTGGACGCCGGTGGACTGGTACAACGGCGGCATGGAGCATACCACGCTGCATCTGCTGTACAGCCGCTTCTGGCATAAATTCCTCTACGATATCGGCGTCGTGCCCACGAAGGAGCCCTACGCCAAGCGCACCAGCCACGGCATGATCCTCGGCGAGGACGGGCAGAAGATGAGCAAGTCCCGCGGCAACGTGGTCAACCCCGACGACATCGTCAACGAGTACGGCGCGGACATCATGCGCCTTTACGAGATGTTCATCGGCGACTTCGAGAAAGCCGCGCCCTGGAACACTTCTTCGATCAAGGGCTGCAAGCGCTTCGCCGACCGTTTCTGGAACCTGCAGGAGATCGTCTGCGACGGCGACGCGATCCGTCCGCAGCTGGAAGCTTCGTTCCATAAGACGATCAAGAAGGTCACGCTGGATATCGACGCGCTGAAGGCGAACACCGCCATCGCTTCGCTCATGAGTCTGCTCAACGAGATCTATGAGACCGGCACTGTCACGAGAGAGGAGCTGCGCATTTTCACGCTGCTGCTCAACCCCTTCGCCCCCCACGTCACCGAAGAGCTGTGGGAGAACATGGGCTTCGGCGGCTGCGTTACCGGCGCGAAATGGCCTGAATACGACGAGGCGAAATGCAAAGAGAGCGTCGTCGAGATCGCCGTGCAGGTCAACGGCAAGATCCGCGCGCGCATCAACGTGGACGCCGAGATCGACTCTGCCGCAGCGATCGCCGCCGCGAAAGCGGTGCTCGCCGTCGCCTCCGAGATCACCGGCAAACCCGTGATCAAGGAGCTGTACGTGAAGGGGAAGCTGGTCAATATCGTTGTAAAGAAATAAATCCAAAGTTTGTTATAATGAGAAGTGAGGAATGAGGAGTGAGGAATGAATGACGGAGCTTTGCTCCGTACCTCGATTATATATGTATGTCAATTTGATTGTTCATCGAATAAACGGACATATCGTTATACATTCTTTGCTCTTAAATAACCTCACCCACAGTATGATCCAAGTCGCGCAGCGACTTCCGACATTCCTCATTTCTCATTCCTAATTCCTCATTCATTATCAAGGGCGCACTTCGCCCGGCATTCTGAATACTGAAACGGAGGCTGTACTTATGTCATCAAACGCAATGATGAACCTGACCTACGGGCTGTTCATGCTTTCCGCGAAGGACGGCGAGAAGGACAACGGCTGCATCGTCAATACCGTTACGCAGGTGACGAGCGCGCCGAACGTGGTCACCGTCGCCGTGGGAAAGGCGAATTTCACCCGCGAAATGATCAAAAAAACGCAGTGCTTCAACGTCTCGGTATTGAGCGAGGACGCGCCCTTTGAGATCTTCACCCGGTTCGGCTTCCAGAGCGGCAGGGACGTGGACAAGCTCGCGGACTTCGCGGATTACGAGCGCACTTACGACGGCGTGATCTATCTGAACAAATACGCGAACGCCGTGCTCAACTGCGAGGTCACGAGCATGCGCGAGCTGAGCACGCACACCCTCTTCGTCGCCTACGTCAACACCTCGAAGGTCCTCTCCGACGTCCCGAGCGTGACGTATAATTACTATCAGCGTAATATTAAACCGAAGAGATAAATCAGAATTTCGGATATCGGATATCGGATTTTGCGGATCGTGCCTGTTTATTATATTATTAACTTCTGTGGTATTCGCAGTGTTAATTCTGTGATTTGAGCCGCGGTTCCGGCACGATATCCGATCCCCGATCCCCGATATCCGCGAAAAACATATTCAAACAAAAAATAACAATGAAAAAGACATTATCAATTCTAATCACCCTCATCATCCTCCTTACCGCCCTGCCGGTCCGGTCTTCCGCGGCGGCGGCGCCTGTTCTGCGGATCGAATGCGAATACGACGGCGCGAAAAGCTGTATTGCGCGCGTGAGCGCGTATCTCGACAACTGTGCCGGCCTTGCCGCGGGCGCGTTTCAACTGACGTGGGACGGCGACGATCTGCGATACATCAAGGCGGAAGCGGGCGATAACGGGGGCATTGCGGCGGTGGATGCCGTCGGCAATACCGTCGGGCATTCCGTTGTGTTTACGGGCGTCTGCAAAGATGAGAAGATCGAGCTGTTCACCGTCTCCTTCGGCGTAAAGCGCGCCTGTTCGGCGACCTTCGAGCTTTCTTCTTCGGGACAGCTTTACGGCGTGAAAACGGCGAACAAGGTCTCTGTGCAAAAGACTTTCTCTGCGCCCGAAGGCGGCATGCCCTATTATATCACCTCGCGCGGCAGCGACGGTTCCCTGACGCTCGACGGCGTCATCACCGACCGTTCCGCGCTGAAGGTTCCCGCCGTGATCAACGGCGAAAAGCTGACCGCGATCGGCGTCGGCGCGTTTGAGAATATGAAAGAGCTGAAAAGCGTTGTTCTGCCCGAAGGGCTTGTGTCGATCGGCTCAAACGCCTTTTCCGGCTGCGAATGGCTGAAAACGGTCCGTTTCCCGTCTTCGCTCACGACGATCGGTTCTCACGCGTTCAACGGATGCCGCAAGCTGAACGACGTCCGCCTGCCGGAAGCCCTTCATTTTCTCGGCAGCAACGCGTTTCGCGGCTGCGCTTCGCTCTCGGAAATTGAGTTGCCGCAGGGGCTTACCTATCTCGGCGACAGAGTGTTTTCCGGCTGCGCTTCTCTTGCGAAGGCGGAGCTGCGCGGTGTTAAGTATGTCAGCGTAGGGCTTTTTGAGTACTGCGTTTCTTTGACGGATGTGAAAATTCCCGACGACGTGACGGTGTTCGGCGACCGATGCTTTACCGGCTGCAGCGCGCTGAAATCACCCGAGCTGCCCGCGTCTCTGACCGAGATCGGCGAATACGCTTTTTCATACTGTTCCGCGATGACTTCGATCGTTATCCCCGACAGTGTAAAATCGATCGGTGAAAAAGTGTTTGTCGGCTGCGCCTCGCTTGCCGAGATCCGCGTCTCATCCGGGAATCTCCGGTTTGAAGACGACGCGGGAAAGGCGCTGTATACCGCGGATCGCCGCGAATTGATCTTCGTTGTTTCCGGCGCGGGTCTGAAGGAATATACCGCCGCCGCGACGACGGAAATGATCGATCCGGAAGCGTTTGCCGAAAATAAGACGCTTGAGAAGGTATCTCTGCCCGCAAAGATCTACGATATCGGCGCAGACGCGTTCCGCGGCTGTTCCGCTCTTCGGGAGATCGCCGTTGCGTCGGGCGGCAAAAACTGTTATATAAAGGACGGGGCTTTGTACACGTCCTATACGGATTATACCGGCGGAGTGCGGGTTTCGCTCATATGCCTGCCTGCCGTATGCGGAAAAGAAGAGTTTACGGTCCCGGCCGAAGTGAATATGATCTCGCCCCATGCTCTGACCGGCGTTTCGAGTATTAAAAAGTTTTATGTCGATCCGCAGAATACAAGCTTTAAGGCGGACAGCGCGGGGGCGCTTTATGATTTCGAAAAAACCGAGATGATCGCGTATCCTCCCGCGTCGGAGAAAACGGCGTTCGATCTGCCGAATAATGTGCGCACCGTTCGCGCGGACGCGTTTTTCGGCAGCGGAAACCTGACTGCGATCAACTCAAAAAGTATGTATTTCAAAGATAACGACGGCGTGCTGTATACCGGCGACAAGCTGACTCTGATCGCGTATCCCGGCGGCCGCACGGCGGCGGAATATCAGATCCCTGCGAATGTCGAGTATATCGCCGACGGCGCGTTCTCCGGGGCGGAGTCGGTCGGAAAGCTCGTTCTGCCGAAAACGCTTATTTCAGTCGGCGAGGGGAGCTTTTACCGCGCGTCTCTCGGAAGCGCGGTTTACGACGGCTCCCGCGACGCATGGGAAAGCGTTGAAATCGGCGGACGGAATGAGGAACTGACCGGGAAGCTTTCGTTTTCGCTCGCCGAAGAGGAACCTGCGGATCTGATCCCCGCGCATCCGGATCCCGAATATGTATTGGGCGACGTAAACGGCGACGGGGCAGTCAAGGCTTCCGACGCGCGCCTTACGCTTCGCGTTTCCGCGAAGCTTGAAACGCTCGACGAGACCGCCGCGCTCGCCGCGGATGTGAACGGCGACGGCAGGATCAATTCCGCCGACGCCCGGCTGATCCTGCGCGTTGCGGCAAAACTGCAGTCCTTCTGAGAGAGAATTAAGATAGAGGGTATAAGATTATGAAAAAGGCATGGAAAATCGTAATTGCGCTTGCCGTTGTTCTGGCGCTTGCCGCGGGCGGCGTATTCGCCGTGTTCGCGGTGAAAAAGAATTACGCGCCCGTGAACCGCGTCACGAGCGTCGCGGAGGCGAAAAACATCAACCCGTATGTGATGCCGATCAAGCTGATCGCCCACCGGGGATATTCGGGGATTGCCCCGGAGAATACATTGGCGGCGATCGAAGCCGCGGGACTTGCGGATTTTTACGGCGCGGAATTTGATGTGATTCTCTCTGCCGACGGAGAATGGTTCGTCATGCACGATGTCGACGTCGCCCGCATGACCGACGGTGAAGGACTTATCACCGAAATGACGTCGATGCAGATCAAAAAACTGAAGATCGACGCGGGAAATAACGTGATACAGCACGCAGACGAAAAGGTCCCGACCGCCCGTGAGGCGATCGAGTCGGCGATCGAGAATGGGCTTCGTCCGGTGATCGAGATTAAGACCGGCGGCGCAGAGCCTGAGAAATACCGTGAGCTGGCGTATATGATCACAGAGTTGGCGGCGGATGATTACACTGTGATCTCCTTCTCGCTCGACGTGCTGGTGCAGATGAGAAAATATCTGCCCGAGGGCGAGCTCTGGCTTCTCTCGTCCAAGGTGACGACGGAGCAGATCCGCGCCTGCGTCGAAGCAGGGATCGACGGCATCGATTTCAACGCGAACCATATTCTGAACCACAGGCATATAAAGCAGATCCTCGACAGCGGGCTTCTCGCCGCCGCATGGACGGTGGACAATATCCGAATGGTCGACAGGATGTATTCAAAGGGCGTGTATTTTATTACGACGAATTTTATTCAGCCCGCATAAAAAAAATGAAAAATGAAAAATGACAAAATGAGGA
>JAFRPB010000190.1 GCA_017429345.1 Clostridia bacterium
CGAAAGCGTGACCGTGAAGCTCACGCTGCCGCCGTGGGTGACCGTCGACGCGGGCGTCGTGTTCGTGTAGCCCGTGCCGTTTTTATTGAACGTCACTCCGTAGCTGTTGATCGTCGCCGCGCCGACGCTGATGCTCGTGGCGGCGGTGATGTTCGACACCGTGTAGGTGATCGTGTTCCCGCTCTTGCTCGCGGAGACCGTGCCGTTGGTCGCGGTCACGGACGGGTTCGCGCTGTTCGTGTAACCCGTCGAGAGCGTGACCGTGAAGCTCACGCTGCCGCCGTGGGTGACCGTCGACGCGGGCGTCGTGTTCGTGTAGCCCGTGCCGTTTTTATTGAACGTCACGGCGTAGGAGTTGATCTCCCATTGCGCCCAGAGCGTGACGGTGCCGCCGTTCTGATCGGGCGTGTAGTTCGCGCCCGCCGCCCAGGTTGTGCCGCTGCCGTCCTGTTTCGTGTTCCAGCCGGTGAAATGATAGCCCGTTTTCGTCGGCACCGTCGAGCTCAGATTCATCTGCGTACCGAAGGTCTTGGTCTGGCTCGCGGGCGCGCCGCTGCCGCCGTTCGCGTCATACGCCACGGTATGCTGCCAGGGCGACCACTGGGCGTAAAGCGTGCCGGTCTGCGACGAATTCGACGGATTCGTCGTGCCGAAGGTGTAGGTCTCGGACTGCCCGATCACCCTTGTGCCGCCGGACGACGCGGTATAATAGCCGTTGAAATTGTAATAATCGCGTAAGGCCGTGGGCGTCGTCGCCGTATACTGATATCTGCCGGTCAGCGGGGACACGCTGACGCTGCCGCCGCCCGCATTGAATGCGATGCTGAAACGGGGTTCCCATTTCAGGCACGCGTAGCCGCCGTTGATATTGTATACGTCCGTGATCCACGCGCCGGAGCTCTTCCAGTAATCCGTTCTGTTCGCGTAGCTGTTGAAGGTGTTCACGTACCCCGCGGACGTCGATGTGTTTGCTCTGTCATAGCAGTTCGCCGCCGAGCCGCCGGCACTCTGCGCAAGATAATTTCCGCTGGTCGAGGAGCAGTTCGCGCCGCTGTATACGTTATAGATCGTGCTGTATTTGTCGCCGACGACCGAGCCCGCGCGCGTACCCGTGGCAGAGGAGGCAAGCGAATAACAGTCGGTGATATTATGGCGCAGATCGCCGACGATCACGCCGGAAACGCCCGTGCCGCTCATATTCACGGTGCTGTTTTTGACAAAGCACTGATAGATCCTGCCGCTGCCGCCGTCCGCTTTGCCGACTAGCGCGCCGCAGCGGTAGTCGGTGGGACCGTTGCCGTAGATCTGCGCGTTATTGATACCGACGCAGTTGATGACCGCGTTCGAGGTATAGCCGAACAGACCTTTATTGAGATATATCGTATTGCGGCTCGAGGACGTACCGATCTTTACATTGGAGATAATATAGCCGTTGCCGTTGAACGTACCGCTGAACGCGCGGGTGCGGTTCGTCTGCCAGATGCCGACAGGCGCCCAGTCATAGGAGGAAAGGTCAAGATCCGCCTTCAGCGCGATCTTCGCGCCCGAATAGCTTCTGCCGTTGTTGACAAAGCAGGCAAGCGTGCGCATTTTCGCGGCAGAGTCCACGATATAACCGTCCGTCGTGTTGTACTCGAGAGGACCCGTCTGCTGCCAGATCAGCTGCGGCCAGCCGCCGTTGCTACCGCTGCTCATAAAGCTCTCGGGACCGTAGCCCGTATTGGTGCCGTTGCCGACGATATCGCCGGTGGCGTTGGTCTCGCCGTAGGCGTAGATAAAGCTGCCGCCGCTGTTGCTGCTCTTGAACGGGTAATAGTTGACGAAGCTGAACGCCACCGTGCCGTCGCCGTCGCCGACGAAGCCGGCCTTGCGTCCGCTGCCCTGGGTAAGACTGACGTTGTAGGCGTAGCATTTATAGATCGTCGACTCGCTCGTCGCCTGCCCGCAGAAGCCGCCGATGACGCAAACGCCGCTCTGGTTGATGATGACGTTGCGCACGTAGCAGCCCTGGATCACGCCCTTGCAGTAGCCGACGAAGCCGCCCACGCGCTCGTCGTCGCAGTAATGGTTGATATAATACGTCGCGGTCTCCACGCCGAGATTCAGGATCTGCGCGCTGCCGCCGATGATACCGAACAGACCGACGTGCTTTACGGAGGAGCGGGACGAGGCCGACGAACCCACGCGCACGTTGCTGACCGTATGTCCGTTGCCGTCGAAATATCCGCAGAACCAGGCCTTGTTTTCCGCATACGTCGTTGAGCCGCCGTTCTGCCGCTGGATGCCGATGGGCGTCCACTCGCGATTGTTCAGGTTGATATCGGCCGTCAGCACGAAATACTTATTGTTGGACCAGCCGGTATTGTTGTTCGTTTGCTGCGCCACGCCCGCCAGCTTCGCCGCCGTATCAATAATATACGGCGAGGCGGCGGTGCCGGAGCCGCTGAAGCTCGTCGAAACGGTGCCGTCCCACACGGACGTCGCCGCGTTTGCCGTCGGCGCGGTAAAAATACCGACAGGGATCCCGACGGAGACGATCAGCGTCAGCGTCAGGAGCACAGATAAAAGTTTTTTCGCGTTTTTCATTTCGTGACCCTCCGGGATTTCAGAATAGCCATTAAAAGAGTATATTTACCTAATATTATATTTTAATAAAATCTTGGTTTTTGTCAAGTTTCCGCGGAATTTTTTGCATTTTATCAATGCCGTTTAACGTAATTCACGGTATTCTTCCGGTCGGTGGGCGCGTCCCCCCCGACCGGGCTGCCGATTTCGGGATCCGTTTATTCTCTTTCTCCCTCTTGACGGAAAAGTCGCAGTCTGCTAAAATATCCCGCGAAGAAAGTGAAAAGAGGTTTTCCATATGATGAACGCGCACATGCGTTTTCCCGGCGGAAAGACAAAAGCCGTCACGCTCAGCTACGACGACGGCGTACGGCAGGATCTTCGCCTCGCAGCGCTCGCGTCGGAATACGGTTTTAAATGCACCTTCAATATCAACAGCGCACGCGTCGGCGACGGCGGGCACGTCACCTATGACGAACTGAAAGGAAATATCCTCGGCGCGGGGCACGAGGTCGCGGTCCACGGCGAGTATCATCTCGCGCCCGGCACGCACCGCACCCTTGTCGGGCTGCGCGACGCGCTGAACTGCCGTCTCTCGCTCGAACAGAATCTGGGCAGGATCATCCGCGGTATGGCGTACCCCAACAGCGGCGTAACGCGCTTCACCGGCGGCTCGGATTATGAAACAGTCAAGCGGTATCTGACGGATCTCGGCGTCGTCTATTCACGCACGCTCGGCGGCGACAACGACCGTTTCCTGCTGCCGGAGGACTGGCACCGCTGGATGCCGACGGCGCACCACAACAACCCGCGCACGCTCGACTGGGCGAAGGCGTTCGCCGATACCGAGGTCAACGGGCTCTACAGCGATTCGCGGTATCCCCGCCTGTTCTATCTCTGGGGACACAGCTACGAATTCGACGGAAACGACAACTGGGACCGCATCGAGGCGTTTTTCCGTATCCTCTGCGGGAAAGACGATATCTGGTACGCGACGAACATTGAGATACACGATTACGTGACCGCGTTCCGCTCCCTTGTTTTCAGCGCGGACGGCACGCTCGTTTACAACCCGACGCTCATCGATCTGTATTACGAAACCGAAAAGAAGCTGTACCGCATCCCCTCCGGGCAGACGACCGTGATCGAGGCGTAAAGAAAAGACATGAATCATTACGTTCTGTTAGCCGTATCCCTCGCGGGGAGCATCACGGGCGCGACGGTCAAAAAATATCTGGGCGACAGATACCGAAACGGTACGTTCGAGCGGTATTTCTTCAGCGCCGTAACGAGCCTCGTCGCGGCGGCGGGACTTGCCGCCCTCTCGGATTCGCTCCGCGCGTCCGCGTTCACGCTTCTGCTCGGGATCGTATTCGGCATGACGACCGCGATCCAGTCCGTTTTCAACTACAAAGCGATCGAGATCGGACCGTTTTCCTATACGACGGTGCTCGGCTCGCTCTCGATGATCATTCCCGCGCTCTCCGGCGCGGTTCTGTGGAACGAAACGATCTCGTGGTTGCAGATCGTCGGCATCGCGCTGATGATCGTCTGTTTCGTGCTGTCGGCGGAATTCCGGGGAGAGCAGAAAAAAGCGACCCTCCGGTGGCTGTTTTACTGCATGGTCGCCTTTTTGTGCACCGGCGCGATCGGCGTGATGCAGAAATGGCACCAGAACACCGAATACAAAGACGAACTCGACGCGTTTCTGGTGATCGCCTTTGCGTTCTCATTTGTGTTTTCGACCGCCGCGGCGCTGATCGGCAGAAAAAAAGAAAAAGTCCCGCAGGATGGAAAAAAGCTGACTTCTCCCCTGCCGATCTTTCTGATGATCGTCGCCGGCGTTGGTATCGCGGACTGCAACAAGCTAAATCTGTATCTCTCCGGCGCCATGGACAGCGCGGTGTTTTTCCCCGTGTTCAACGGCAGCGTGCTGATCCTCATCACGCTGATCGCGGTCGTATTCTTCAAAGAAAAACTGACCGTAAAGCAGTGGATCGGCCTCGCCGTCGGCGCATGCGCGGTGGTGCTGTTGTGCGATCCGTTCAAAGTCTGATTCAACAGCTTCGCAGTTGAATCAGACTTTAACATGTTTGCGAAGCAAACATATATCGCATGCTCGCTCTGCGAGCATATATCGCATTGACCTTCAGGTCAATATATCGCATCGCCGTAAGGCGATATATCGCCAAAACAAAAGGCGATATGCGCTTCGCGCGCGATATGCCGCCTTTCAGGCGGCGCGATATGTCCTTCGGACGCGATATGCGCCTGCGGCGCGTGAAATTCTGATTTGTGCGCAAGCGCATAAATCAGAATTCGAAAGGAGCTAATATTTATGAAAAGACCGACAATCACCGCCCACGCGGGGTCGATGGGACTGCCCGACAACACGCTCGAGGCGATCCGCGCGGGCATCGAAGCCGGCGCGGATATCGTGGAATTCGACCTTTCGTTCACCGTCGGCGGCGCGCCCGTGCTCTCCCACGACGAGCCGCAGGGCGGCGAGCCGACGCTGGCGGACGCGTTCGGCATTCTGCGCGCACATCCGGCGATCCGCGCAAATATCGACCTGAAACGCCTGTCGGACCACCTTTATAAAGTGCAGCCGCTCGCCGAAGAATACGGCGTGTCTGACCGCATCTTCTTCACGGGGATCAACGAGGACTGGATCCCCGAGGTCCGGCGGCAGTGTCCCGGCGTTCCGTATTACCTCAACCGGGATATAGACGAAAGCCGCTTCGGCGACGAAGCATATTACGAAGAGCTCGCCGCGCTGACCGCCCGCGTCGGCGCGCTCGGGCTGAATATCCATTTCAGCGGCGCGCACCCCGCGCTGTCGCGCATTCTGCACGAGGCAGGGCTTGAGCTCTCACTCTGGACCGTGGACGAGCCGGACGATATCCGCGCAGTTCTCGAAACGGAGCCCGATAACGTCACCACCCGCCGACCGGATCTGACGCTTGAGATCATACGGAAGGCTTGAGGAACGATCGTCGGCTGCCGGTTGCCCGGTGAATGTGCGGAGTGTGAAGAGCGGAGTGTCGAAAATCGCTTCGCGATTTGATTGATAGTTGCCGACCGCCGACTGCCGACCGCCGACTGCCGATTGCCGAACAACGATTTCACGACATCACGACCTCACAATTTTACGGTATCGCAAAACGCAAAACGCAAAACGCAAATCGATTTCACGATCTCACGTCCTCACGACTTCACGATCGCCACAAAAAAACGACCTCGCCCGAGGTCGTTTTTTGTGGCGCTGACTCACGCAGCGGCATTTTCACTTCTTTCGTCACGGCGAGTCTTTAAAAGACGCAGACGCTGCCGTCCGCCGAGAGCGTAACGCTTCGTGTTGCGCACCATCAGCACGCCGATCAGTACGAGAAGCGTGAAATAAACGATCATCGCAATCTGCCCCTTGATCCCCGCAACAGACGCCCAAAGGGCAAACCGGTCGCCGGTCTTATCGACGCAGTCCTTCACGATACCGACCCCGAAGATCAGCAGCGGGATCTGCATCAGACTCAGAAAATGGTCGCCCATCGGCAGCTCTCTGCGGTAAAACAGGATGTTCGCAAGTCCGGTCACCGTTACGATCAATGCGGCCGCGCTAAACGGCAGAATGATCGCGTCGTCGAAGAAGAGCAGCGAAAGCCCCGGCGTTCCCGACAAGAAACGATACACCGGGTAAGAGGTATACCACAGAAGATATATTGCCGCGAACAGAACGGAGAGCAGCGTGCATACTCTGCCGAAGACAAAAAGGATCTTTTTTAAAACTGCTTTTTTATCGTTCACGGGGAACAGCCCCTTTCCGTATTTATCTTATGATAAGTATAGCGCGAAATATGCCGAACGGCGCGCAAATGTAATATTTGGCCCTGTTTATGTTCTTTTCGGTCTGTTTCAGGGAAGCCGGCGGAAGAAATACCGGCAGCCGCCCTCGAAATAATCGGGATCGCGGATCGCGTCTTTGCCCATGATATCGATCAGCTTGACCGTATAGGTGTCGAAAGTGCCCGTTTTTTCGTCCAGCTCGACCACCCTGCCGCCGCGCAGATCGTCGTGCGCCGACATATTATACCCCAAAGCCGCGTCATATGCAAGCGTTATTCCGCAATATTCTCCGGAAAAATCGTTTAAATGCTCGTGACCGAAGAAAATCCCCTTCACGTCGCCCCGCTCAAGGCACGCCATGAAGATGCCGGAATTCAGCTCGCAGCAGCCGGGACTTTCGCGCCTCGAGCCGATGGCGTGCGTTTCCTCGGGATTCCGGTCGATCAGGTTGACCTCGATGGGCGGGATGTGGAACCACATAATTGCCGGCACCTTTCTGCCGCATTCCCGCTCAAGGCGCTCCGATTCGCCGTAATACCACGCCGCCTGCCGGAAGGTCACGCCGCCCTGCTGACAACCGGCTCCGAAGGGCTGCGGCAGCACGAAGCGCGTGTTCTCCGCAAGAGAAAACTGCGGAATAAAGTCTTTGTTTTCCCTTTGTGAATCCAGCGCCCAGATACGGAACGCCGCGTCGTCGCTTTTTGACGAAAGCACGTCGAGACGGTAATTGCCCACGCCGGGCAGATCCTCCGGCCCCGCCTCGGAAAGGCAGAGCGGGACCTGCTCATAGAGCTTCTGCTGCGTCTCGAGGGGCATGGACTGCTCGCGGTCGTGGTTGCCGTAGACGTGCGCCCAGGGAATACCGCGGCGGATGATCGGCGCGAGCATTTTTTCGATGTAGGCGCGGGTTTCCTCTTCGGTATCCTGCGCGATGTACTGATCGCCGCCGATCAGTACAAGATCGGGTTTCGCATGCTCGAGCAGGGCTTCCAGTCCGGCGGTCAGCTTCGGGCTGAAATCCCGTCCGGCGTGGAAGTCGGAGACCAGAAGGATTTTAAATCTTCCGTTTTCATGAAATCTCAATTCGGGTTTTTCGGACATGGTTTGTTCCTCGTTGGCAGTTAAAAACAGTGTGGAGTGTGTAGAGTGAAGAGTGGAGTTTCGGAAATCGCTGCGCGATTTGATTTTTATATAGTTGTTGGTTTCTGGTTACTTGTTGCCGGTTGTAAAAAAAGTAGGAAGTAGGAGGGAGGAAGGAGGAAGTACGGAAGTCGCTTCGCGACTTGATTATTATATAGTTGTTGACTTCCGGCTGTTGGCTGCCGGCTGTTGGCTGCCGGCTGTTGGCTGTTGGCTTGTTGGCTGTCGGATTCCGGGAACCGGCAACGAGAAACGAGCAACCGGCAACGAAAAACGATCTCACGACATCACGACATCACGATTTCACGATCTCACGCCATCTCACGCGCCGACGAACTCTCCGATCACTCCGCCGTCCTCATACCCTTTCCGGTACAGCGCGTCGAGGCTTTCGGGCGTGCGTTTGAGCGTGTCGACGCCGCAGGTGTCGTCCGGCGCGACGATCAGGACCTTTCCTTCTTTCTGCAGTTCAAGGCATCTTTCAAGCTGCTTTGCGTAAACGTCGTGCCGCGTAAAGACGGACTTCGCAGATTCCGGATATTTTTTCATCAGCCGGTTGATGATCGGCGCGATGCGCTCCCCCGTCTTCTCAACGACGTAATCCACCGGCCGGGTCAGGACCACGACGACTTTCCCGCAGCCGTCGGCAAGCGCCTTTTCGATCGGCAGCGGGTCGGTAAGGCCTCCGTCGAAATACTCCCTGCCGCCCACAAGCGTGATGTTGCACACGATCGGAATCGAGCAGGTCGCCTTGATGACCTCATAACGGTCCTGCGCCATATCTTCCTTTGTGAAATACACCGGCGTATTCGTTTTCGCGTCGGTGGCGACGATCACAAGACGCGCGGGATTGTTCATCATCGCCGCGAAGTCGAGGGGATCCTCGCCGCCGCTGTTCGAGAGCGTCGCGTAAACGTAATTCAGGTCGAGATACGCGCCTTTTCTGCGCACGTTTTCAAGACTCATGTATTCCTTGCGAAACGAATAATCGTGATAATAACGGTAATTTCTGCCCCGCTGCCCGGCGAGATACGCGCACATGTTCGCCCCGCCCGCGGAAACGCCGCAGCAATAATCAAAAGCGATATTTTCGTCAAGACAGCGGTCGAGCACGCCCGCGCCGTAGATCGCGCGCATGCCCCCGCCGACGTCAATAATTCCGACCAAAAATGACACTCCAAATCGTTTTTAAATGGATAATGGACAATGGATAATGGATAATTTAGGATACGCACATCTATAATCAGGTACGGACGGAGTCCGTCCTTAATTATTCATTTTCCATTATCCATTGTTCATTGTCTTGCAGCAGCCGCCTTCGGCGGTTACTGCAAGACCACGTTTTTCTCCCCCAGCATCCGCCGCAGATTCTCCAGCAGCGGGGCGCTGATCTCGGTGACGACGCCGGTTTTCAGATCGTACTGCTTCGTATCCTCATAGTAGTAACAAACGGGCGTCGCGCCGGGGAATTCCCGCACGCGGCTTTCCGCCGTCGCCCTGACGCGGTCCGACGCGGAGGGGAAGCGCAGAAACAGTCTGCGCGGTTTTGCCTGCGGCGAAACGGTCTGATTGACCGCGGGCTGCGAAGGCGCGGCATTCGTCGCCGGCGGCACATCCTGCACGGGCGGCGCAGACTGCGCGCCGTCTTTGCGGAAATTCGACGCGGACGCATACGCCGGAGGCGGCGCGTTGACGCCGCGCTCGAACTGCGTCAGCGACGGCGCGGGCGCGACGGATTCCAGCAACAGCTTCGGGGCTTCGTCGTCGCGCACGGAAAGGCGCGCCTGCATCAGAAGGATCGCGTCTTCCTCGAGCATCGCGCCGAATTTATCGTACGCCTTCGGGAAGACCAGCACCTCGATCGCGCCGTACATATCCTCCGCCTGAAGGAACGCCATAGTGGTGTCGTTTTTCGTAATTTTCTTGCGCACGCTCGCCAGAATGACCATTACGCTGACCTTCGCGCCGTCCCGATAGGAAGACGGATCCTGCGGATCGGCTTCCAGAAGACGGTCGATACGCGCGCATTTATACGCCTTTGACATTTTCTGATATGCCGCCATCGGGTGACCGGAGATATAGATACCGGTGGCCAGTTTTTCTTCCGCGAGCTTTTCCCTGTCGGGCATTTCGTCCACATCGGGCGCGGCGGGTTCCGAATGCTGTGAAAACTCGGACCCGAGATCGAACAGCCCGACCTGCCCGGAAATCTTCTTCTTTTTATCGACTTCCAGTGAGGAAACGACTACGTCCATCATCAGAAGCATCTGACGGCGGTTCAGGCCGAGCCCGTCCAGCGCGCCGCTTTTGATAAACTGCTCCACCGACCTGCGGTTGAACCCCTTTTCGTAAACGCGCTCGCAGAAGGTATAAAACGATTTATATTCGCCGTTTTCCCTGCGCTCCTTCACGACCTCGCGGATGAACGCGCCGGAGACGTTTTTGATCGCCAGCAGACCGAAGCGGATCTTGCCGTCGTCGACGGTGAAATTCTCGTCGCTGAAATTGACGTGCGGCGGCAGGACCTCAACGCCGAGGTTGCCGCACTCGGAGATATACGGCACCATCTTCTCGGTATTGTCAAGCACGCTCGTCATCATCGCCGCCATAAACTCGGCGGGATAATGGCAGCGAAGCCACGCGGTCTGGAAGGTGACGTAGGCGTAAGCCGCGGAATGTGACTTGTTGAACGCGTAGGACGCGAAGGACGCCATATCGTCGAAGATCTTGTTCGCCGCCTCCTCGCTGATACCGCGTTTGATGCAGCCGTCGCAGGGCGAGCTGCCGTCGGAGCCGTCGGAGCCGTAAAGAAAATATTTCTTTTGCTGCGCGAGTACGTCCGCCTGCTTTTTCGCCACGGCGCGGCGCACCATATCGGACGCGCCCATCGAATACCCGGCGAGGTCGCGGAAGATCTGCATGACCTGCTCCTGATAGACGATCGTGCCGTAGGTGACGTCGAGGATCGGCTTGAGCAGGGGGGTATGGTATTTGATCTTATCGGGATGTTTTCTGTTTTCAAGGTAAGCGGGGATGAAATCCATCGGGCCGGGGCGGTAGAGCGCGATGACTGCGATGATATCTTCAAGGTTGCGCGGGTGCATGTTGATCATCAGCGCCCGGATGCCGCCGGATTCACACTGGAACACCCCGGAGGTGCCGCCCTCGCCCAGCATTTTATAAGTTTCCGGATCGTCGATATCGACGTTCGCGGCGGAGAAATCCGGGACGCGGCGGCGGATCATATTCTCCGCGTCCCGAATGACGGTAAGCGTGCGAAGCCCGAGGAAGTCCATTTTCAGAAGTCCCAGCTTCTCAACCCAGCCCTTGTAGAACTGGGAGACCACGGAATCGCCGCTGGTAAACAGCGGGCAGTAGTTCACGACCGGCTCCCGGGCGATAATGACGCCGCAGGCGTGCATACCGGTGCTCTTGGGCATTCCCTCGATCTTTTTCGCCGTATCGACGAGCGTCTTGACCCGCTCGCTCTCGTTATACATTTTTTTAAGGTCCTGATTGGTCTCAAGCGCCTTGTCGATTGTCATACCGAGCTCCTGCGGGATCTCCTTCGCCACGGCGTCCGCCTCGGCGTAGCTGTAGCCGAGGACCCTGCCGACGTCGCGGATGGCGCCCTTCGCCAGCATCACGCCGAAGGTGGCGATCTGAGAGACGTGATCCTTGCCGTACCGGCGCTTGACGTATTCGATGACCTCCTGCCGCCGGTTGTAGCAGAAGTCGATATCAAAGTCGGGCATACTGACGCGCTCGGGATTCAGGAAACGCTCAAACAGCAGATTAAACCGCATCGGGTCGATATCGGTGATGCCGCAGGTATACGCAGCGATGCTGCCCGCGCCGGAACCGCGGCCGGGGCCGACGGGGATGCCGATGCTCTTCGCGTAGTTGATGTAGTCCCACACGATGAGGAAATAATCGATAAATCCCATCGTTTTGATCACGCCCAGCTCGTAATTGAGCCGGTCCATATATTCCTGCGGGTAGTCCTCGCCGTAGCGTTTGACCATGCCTTTATAGCAAAGGTCGCGGAAGTACTCGAAATGGTCCTGACCGTCCGGCACCTCGTAATGCGGCAGGATGGATTTTCCGCTCAGATCGAATTCCACGTTGCAGCGCTCGGCGATCAGGTTCGTGTTCGCGACAGCCTCGGGAACTTCGGGGAACAGCGCCGCCATTTCGTCGCCGGATTTCAGATAGAACTCGGGCGACGAAAAGTCAAGGCCGGTATCCTCGTCAATGGTATGTTTTGTCTGGATGCAGATCAGGATCTTCTGCACCTCGGCGTCCTCTTTGTTGATGTAATGGCTGTCGTTCGTGACGACGAGCGGGATGCCGGTATCGCGCGAGAGCTGGATGATCAGCGGGTTCGTGCGCTTCTGATCCTCGATGCCGTGATCCTGGATCTCGAGGAAATAATTGCCTCTGCCGAAAATACCGTCGTACCAAAGCGCGATCTCTTTGGCTTTTTCATAATTATTGTCGAGCAGCGCCTGCGGGATCTCGCCCACAAGGCACGCGGAAAGGCATATGATGCCCTCGTGATACTGCTCAAGCAGCTGATGATCGATTCTCGGCTTCGTGTAAAATCCCTCGGTCCACGCGTCGGAGACGATGCGGATCAGGTTATGATAGCCCTGCTGATTTTCCGCGAGCAGGATCAGGTGATAACGCTTCGAGTCGGGGCCGTGCTCCTTGTCGAAGCGCGTGCGCGGCGCGACGTAGACCTCGCAGCCGATGATCGGCTTAAGCCCTGCGTCGTGGGCAGCTTTGTAAAAATCGATCACGCCGAACATGACCCCGTGATCGGTGATCGCGAGGCTCTTCATGCCCAGCTCCGCCGCGCGTTTGCACAGCGGCTTTATTTTCGACGCCCCGTCCAGAAGACTGTATTCGGTGTGGACGTGGAGGTGGGTAAATTCGGTCATTTTATATTCCTTTCTTTTTATCAAGTAAAAGAAAAAGGTGCGAGCACGTTTAAAAAATAAATAATGGATAATGGATAATTTCGGAAAAGCGCTGACGCGCCTTTTTATTATACAGCCGAAAAGGGAGTTTTTTGGCAACAAATCAACAATGTTATTTGAAATAATTATGGCAGTAAGGAAAATATACCGCTTTATATTTATTCGGGTACGGGGCAAGCCCCGTCCTTCATTGTCCATTATCCATTGTCCATTGGCAAAAGGGCTTTCAGCCCTTTTGCCCGTAATAAGCGTTCGCTCCGTGTTTTCTCAGATAATGCTTTTTCAGCAGCTCCTTGCCCACGCGCTGGCACTGCCCGCCGGCTAAGATCTCGGTATTGATCGCCATCTCACAGATGATCTCGAGCACCGCCGAATTTTCGGACGCCTTTGCGGGGCTTTTACCCCAGGTGAACGGGCCGTGATTGCGCACGAGCACCGCGGGGATCGCGTTGTAATCGAGCCCCTTTTTCTCGAAATAACGCGCGATCACAAGCCCCGTGTTTTTTTCATATTCCCTGTTGATCTCGTCATCGGTCAGCGCCGGCGCGCAGGGCACGCCGCCGAAGGCGAAATCCGCGTGCGTCGTGCCGTAGGCGGGCACGTCGCGCCCCGCCTGCGCGAAGGCGACCGCGTGCTTTGAATGGGTATGCGCGACGCCGCCGATCTCGGGAAACGCCTTGTAAAGCTCAATATGCGTCGGCGTGTCGGACGACGGGTTCAGGTCCCCCTCGACGACCTTCCCCTCAAGGTCGACGCAGACCATTTTTTCGGGCGACAATTGATCATAAGGCACGCCCGAGGGTTTGATGACGACGATCCCTTTTTCGCGATCGATTCCCGATGCGTTGCCCCACGTAAACGGCGCAAGACCGTATTCGGGCAGCAGCATATTCGCCTCGTAAACCTGTTGTTTGAGTTCTTCCAACATGTTTCAAATCCCCTTTTTGCTGGTTGTTCGTTGATAGTTGCTGGGTGCTGGGTGCTGGCCGCTGGCTGCAAAAAAGTGTGGAGTGTGAAAAGTAAAGAGTGGCGTGTCGGAAATCGCTGCGCGATTTGATTTTAGAAAGTTGCCCGTTGCCGATGCTCGAAGAACTTTTTACTGTTCACTGTTCACCGTTCACTGTTCACGACTTCACGCCCTCATCCTTCCGAAATATCGTATCCCTCGGTGCTGAAACCGATCGAATCCTTCGTCACGCTTCCGACTTCAAGACTCTGCAGCTCCCAGCTTGTATTGACCGAGCCGGTGAGATTATAGACCTGACACTTCGACGCAAAGCCGTATTCCTCGTCGATCCATACAAAAGCGTAAGCGGTCAGCAATCCCGCCGCTGAGAAGGACGACTGCGTATATTTCTTTGCCGCGCGGCCGGCGACAGCTTCCTCGAGCTGATATTCCACGCTCGGATTTGTCGTAAACGTCGGGTCGAGATAAGCGATCTTCATGAATCCCGTCGAAAGACCGGCAAGCTCCGCATTCTCGATCTCAGAATAGGATCCCCGTTTCGTCTGCGGATCAAGCACATACTGCTCGATATTTTTCCCGTTCTGGATAAAAAACGTCGATATTCCGGTGGCGTTGTCCGTCACGCTGTAGATCCCGGCGCAGCGGCGTTCCGTCAGGAAGGAATACACCCCGTTCTGAGAGAACGAATAGCTCAGAATAAAATTATCCATCCACGAGACGTCCACGTTCAGCGCGGTCGCTTCGGTGACGGGCGGCCGAACCGTCGGCGCGGTCGTAAACTCCACCTGCGCGGGATCGGTAAAAACCTGCGTCTGCTTCGCGGTGGTGGCGTACATTTCAAGACCCGGCTCCTCCCTCTTTTTACAGGAGGTCAACAGAGAGAAAACGCAGAGCGCGCACAAAAGCGCTGCGAGCGGTTTTTTCATAAGGCGTTTTTCCTTTCAACATATATGTTGCCGATTCTACGGATAATAATCCAGTATACTATATATTGTAATACGCGCTAATGAAAATGTCAACCGATTTAACTTTATCTTGAAAATAAATATATCATATGGTATGATACAAAAAAAGGACACCTTCGCTGTGTCTACGGGAGGTAACACAATGAAATATCAACTGAATCTCGGCAATCATGCAAATTTTTCCGTCTTCGGGCTCGGCGATCTCGCTCCCCGCGCTTATGCGATCCCCTTCCCGACGAAAAAGGAAGCATCGGAGGTCTGCTTCCGCGAGGAACGCGGCAGCTCGCCGATGGTGCTGAATCTTTCCGGCGAATGGGATTTTCTCATGTACGACTCCTGTACAAAACTGCGGGAGAACATCGACACCGACGCGCTGCGTTTTGATACGGTCCGCGTTCCGTCGACATGGCAGCGCACGGGTTATCAGCCCCCGGTGTATCTGAACTGTCCCTATGAATTCAAGACCTTCGAGCCCAATATCCCCGTCGATATGCCCGTCGGTCTCTACCGCAAAAAATTCGACGTGAAGAAGACGGACGGCAATTTCATTCTTTCGTTCCTCGGCGTCGCGTCCTGCGCGGACGTGTATCTCAACGGCGAATTCGTCGGCTACCGCGAGGGCAGCCACAACACCTTCGATTTTGATATCACGAAGCTGGTGAAGAAGGGCGAAAACGAGCTTCTCGCCGTCGTATGGAAATGGTGCAACGGCTCCTTCCTCGAAGCGCAGGATATGTTCCGTGAGAACGGCATTTTCCGCGACGTGCTGCTTTATCATTATCCCGAAACATATATTTATGATTACCGCGTCGACACGCAGAAGTCCGGCGGGAAATATACCCTGACCGTCTCGGCGGACCTTGCCGGCGACGCCGCGGGCAAGACCGTGAAAGCGGCGCTCTACGACGGCGACACGCTCGTAGCCCAGAAGGAGCTGACCGACGGCAAAGCTGTGATGAAAAACCTCGCCGTGACCGAATGGAACGCCGAGGAGCCGAAGCTCTACGAACTGTATCTCACCCTCTCGGACGAAAAGGGAGAGGTCATGAGCCTGCGCAGTTTCACGGGCTTCAAGACGATCCGGATCGACGGGAACCGCTTCTATTTCAACGAAAAACTCATCAAGATCAAAGGCGTCAACCACCATGACTCGAGCATCGTGAACGGCTACGCGATGACCGCGGAGGAGCTCGAGCGCGACGTGAAGATCATGAAGGACTACAACGTCAACTGCGTGCGCACCTCTCACTACCCGCCGGACGCGTATTTTCTGACGCTCTGCGATATCTACGGTCTTTACGTCGTGGACGAGGCGGATATCGAGACCCACGGCGCGGCAGAGCTGTTCGGCGATTTCAGCTATCTGAGCATGCAGAAAAAGTGGGCGACGCATTACGTCGACCGCGTAAAGCGCATGTATTTCCGCGACCGCAACCACCCCTCGCTGCTGATGTGGTCCCTCGGCAACGAATCCGGCGGCTATACCTGCCAGGACGCATGCTATAAATTCCTCAAGGATCAGGGCACGCCGATCCCGGTGCATTACGAGAGCGTGATCCATACAAAGCGCATGCACTACGATGTGATCTCGCATATGTATACCGATATCGATCACGTGCGGCAGATCGGCGAATGCAAGGGCGACCTGATCGGCGAAAAGCCCGGCGATTATAAGAAGGTTCCGTTCTATCTCTGCGAATACGCGCACGCGATGGGCGTCGGCCCCGGCTGCCTCGAGGAATACTGGGAGCAGTTCTACAAATATGACAACCTGATGGGCGGCTGCATCTGGGAATTCGTCGACCACACCGTGCTGCACGACGGCGACGGATTCAGGTATAAATACACTTACGGCGGCGACCACGGCGAGCGCCAGCATGACGGCAATTTCTGCGTGGACGGCCTGTTCTACGCCGACCGACGTCCCCACACCGGCGCCCTCGAGATGCGCAACGTCTACCGCCCCGTGCGCGCAAAGCTCGTCGGCGGCAATAAATTCGAATTCACGAATACGAACCGCTTCCGTTCGGGCGGATACCTGCGCATCCACTGGACGCTGACGAAAAACGGCGTTCCCGCCGAAAGCGGCGATCTTACCCTTGATATCAAACCCGAAAAGTCAATGACGGCAACGCTGCCGGTCACGATCAAAGACAGGAGTGTCGACCACGCGGTGCTGTTCGAGTATTATGACGGCGACACGCGCCTTGCGGACGAGCAGATCACGCTGCACGACGCGGCGTATCAGTTCACCGTGCCGATCGGCGACAAAGCGGCGATTTCGGAGAAGAACGGCCTGATGACCGTCGACTTCGACAACGGCTGCGCGGTCTTCGACAAGGTCACGGGCTTCATGAAGCGCTACACCGTCGGTGGGAAAGAGCTGATCGTGCCGAAAAAGATCGCGTATGACGCGTTCCGCCCGAATTTCTTCAAGGCGTATAACGACAACGATATGCACCGCCGCTGGCAGATGGAAAACGCGGGGCTGCGCAGACTCGAGCCGCGTCTGGTCGATCTGTCCGCGGAAACGGGCGACGGGGAGATCGTCGTCTGCGCGTTCTATGATATTTTCAGCGGCGACCGTCTGTTCTATTCGGTCGAGCTGACCTACACGATCGGCGCGGCGGGGATTCTCGAGGTCTCGGCGGAGCTGACCGACACGACCGTGAACGCATTCCGGGATATTCCCCGCTTCGGCGTGCTTCTCGAGCTGCCGAATGAATTCGACAACGTCGAATACTACGGCTTCGGTCCCTATGAAAATCTGCCCGATTTCAAAGCGCAGAGCCATATGGGCGTATTCAAAGAGAAGGTCGGCGACCTGTTTGAGCATTACGTCTATCCGCAGGACAACGGCAACCACGGCGGCGTGAAATATCTGAAGCTGACCGACAAAGACGGTAAGGGCTTCACGTTCTATGCCGACAGCGCGTTCTCGTTCTCGGCGCACCATACGACGCAGGATATCATCAACGCCGCGACGCACGATGAGGAAGTCACGCCCGTGGACGCGACCGTGCTCTCACTCGACGGCGCGATCCGCGGCATCGGCACGCAGAGCTGCGGACCCGATACGCTCGAAAAATACCGTCTTGACGCATATGAGCATTCCTACGAGAGCGGCAGCGCCTACACGCTGAAATTCACGGTCGTACCGGAGGCATAAACATGTATAACGTCAAGTGGACCGACGGCGGCGACCGCGCCGACGCTGAAAAGATCAGGATCAAAGTATTCGTCGAGGAGCAGGGCTACCGGATCGAGGACGATCTCGTACCCGCCGAGGACGATATCGCCCTGCATATCACCGTGTACAACGGGGACGTGCCCGTCGGCGCGGGGCGGCTGATGCCCTATTATCACGAAAAGTCGTATAAGGCGGGCAGGATCGCCGTGCTGCCCGCGTACCGCGGCAAAGGGATCGGCAGGCTGATCGTCGGCGCGCTCTGCGACAAGGCGAAGGAACTGGGCGCGGAAATGCTGTATATCGACTCGCAGCTCCATGCGGTGCCGTTCTACGAGAAGTGCGGGTTCTACCGCTGCTCCGTCGAGCATCCCGACTGCGGCGAGCCGCATATCTATATGGCGAAGTCCTTCGCGCTCGAGGGGATCGACTGGGTCTGTTTCGGCGACAAAGACGAGGCCGTTCTGTTCAGAAACGACTTCGACTTCCCCGAAAACATCGAAAGCGTCACGGCGGATATCCTCACCCTCGGCTTCTTCGAGGGGTATCTGAACGGCGAAAAGATCTCGGAGGATCTCTACGCGCCGGCGTGGGCGAACTATAACGAGATGGACCTCGCCTCGATGAACTATCCGCTGCACGACACCTTCTGCCACCGCGCGTATTTCATGCGCTATGACCTCACGGACAAGGCAAGAGCGGGCAGAAACGCCTTTGCCCTGCACATCGGCAACGGCTGGTACGGCCAGTGGGAGAGCGGGAACGAGGGCGTGCGCCGCTACGGCGAGAAAATGCTCTGCTTCAGACTCACGGTAAAAACGAAAGACGGCAGAGAGGCGGTCTTTTCCTCCTGCGACGGCGGCGCGTTCCGCAAAAGCTTCATCACGAAATCGAGCATGTATTTCGGCGAGGAGCAGGACCTGCGCCTGCTCACGGAAGACTTCTTCACCGCCGATATGACCGGCGAGGGCTTCTCCCCGGTCGAGAAGACCGACGCGCCCTATACGCTCCCCGTGCGGCAGACCTGCCCGCCCGACCGGGTGCTGCGCAGGATCACCGACCCCAAGGTTATTTATGAATTCGGCGACCGGAAGATCTACGATCTCGGCGAAAACGTCGCTGGCTTCGCGCTTCTGAAATTCGGCAAGGGCGCAGGCAGAAACGAGCGCGTGATCGTCCGCTACGCGGAGAACCTGCACGAAGACGGCTCGATGAACTTCCATTCCACCGGCGGTACGAACCGCCTGAGCGTGGACGTGTTCCGCAACTGCGGCGGCGAGCTCGGGCAGAACACGCTTCTCTGGCCGCGCTTTCTCTGGCACGCGGGCAGATATGTCGAGGTCACGGGCTGCCATGAATTCATCGCCTTCTGCGTCGCGGCGTCCGACGTGCCGGTCACGAGCGAATTCCGTTCTTCCGACGAGGTGCTGAACTGGTATTACGACGCGTATATCCGCACGCAGACGAGCAATATCCACACCTGCGTGCCCTCCGACTGCCCGCACCGCGAACGGCTCGGCTACACGGGCGACGGGCAGCTCGCCGCCGAGGCGGTCATGACCGCCTACGACGCGAAGGGGCTTTACCGCAAATGGATCCGCGATATCGCCGACTGTCAGGATATCCGGTCGGGGCACGTGCAGCACACCGCGCCGTTCTACGGCGGGGGCGGCGGTCCCGGCGGCTGGGGCTGCGCGATGGTGCAGATGCCCTATCAGTACTGGAAATTCTATGGGGACACCGATATTCTCAGAGAGTATTATCCCCACATGAAGAAATATCTCGACTATATGGAATCCCGCTGCGACGACCACATCGTGATGCGCGAGGAGCCCAACGGCTGGTGCCTCGGCGACTGGTGCACCCCGCACAACAGCAAGCGCGGCATCCTGATCCCCGAACCCTTCGTCAACAACTATTTCTATATCCGTTCGCTGCGGCAGACGATCGAGATCGCGCCGCTGGTCGGGATGGAAGCCGATATCCCGGAGCTGAAGGCGCGGGAGGAGGCTGCCGCAAAGGCGCTGGTCGAAAAGTATATGGACCCGGCGACGGGCTCGTTCTGCGGCGAGGTCTGCGGCGCGGACGCGTTTGCGCTCGACCTCGGTCTTGGCGATGAACGTACCCTCGCAAACATGGTGAAGCATTACCGGACCTTAGGCACGTTCGACACGGGCATTTTCGGTACGCCTTTCGTCGTGAAGGTGCTGTTTGAGAACGGATACGGCGACGACGCGTATAAACTCCTTGCGAACCGCGGCGAGGTCAGCTTCTTCCATATGATGGATTCGGGCGCGACCACGCTGTGGGAGGAATGGTTCAACGAGCACTCCTCGAGCCACCCGATGTTCGGCGCGGCGGTCGAGTATCTGTTCAAATATATTCTCGGCATCCGGCAGAAAGCGGGCTCGGTCGGCTTTGCCGACGTTGAGATCGCCCCTGTGCCGACGCCGTCCCTTGACTGGGCGGAGGGCTTTGTGACCCTCGGCGGCAAAAAGATCTTTGTCCGCGTCGAAAAGGGCAAGGTCGTTAAAACCGAAATCAGATAAAGACACAATAACGCTTTCGGTTTCCGCCGCGCAGTGCGATAAACTGTTTTTCATGCCGAGAGAAAAAAGGCGCGTTTGTTTCAGCCGATCTTTTCGAAAGCAGGTGATCTTATCAAAAACCCGTTGTCTTTTTTCTTCTCCCGCGACGGAGACGACGAAAATCCGTCAAACCGCGAGATCCTCTCGTACGCAGTCGGCGCGACGGGACAGAATATGTCTGCCGGTTTTATCACCGGCAGAGTTACATATTTCTATGAGAACCATGTCGTTCCGGGCGAGTCCGCGCACTACGCGGGCAAGATCATGACCGCGTCCATCGTATGGGACGCGATCAACGATATCCTCGTCGGCAGCTTTGTGGACAGAAAAAAGCACGCGTCTTACCGCAAGATGCGCCCGTATCTTCTGTATCTGCCGCCCGTGATCGGCGTGATCAGCGCCATGATGTTCGTTTCGGTCTTCCCGACGGATGTGCTCAGGCTCGCCTATCTTGTGCTCTGCTATTTTGTCTGGGATCTTCTGTATTCGTTTCAGGAGACCGGCATGTGGGGCATGCTGCCGCTCTCGTCGCCGCATTCCGCGCAGCGAGCGCGCGTGACGCAATGGGTGACCATCGGGGCGAATCTCGGCGGCTATCTGCCGAAAGCCTTCCCCGTGGCATGGGACCTGCTCGAAAAAAACGGCATGGATGAAAAAATGATCTTCATCCTGTTCGCGTTTCTGTTCGGTCTGGGCGGCGAGCTGATCTCTCTGCGCGCCGCAAAGTTCCGCGAGCGGATCGACTCCCCCGTGCATGAGGACGAAAGCTTTCTGCAGACCGTCACCGTGCTGCGCCACAACCCGAAGCTTCTGCTGATCGGCGCGGCGAAAACGATCCATGAGGTCTATCCGCGCATCAACAGGACCTATTTCTATCAGTCCGCGTTCCGCGAGACCGGCGCGATGGGCGGCGGCACCGCAGAAACGCTCTATGAAACGCTCTCAAGCGTCCCCGGCGCGTTTTCGGTATTTTTCGCCAATCGCCTGATCAACCGCTTCGGCGGCATGAAACGCGCGCTGATCATCTCGCAGATCGCCGTGATCGCCGCCCGCTTTATCGCCTACGGCATCGGCGTTACGCCCGCCTGCCGCTACGATACGGTGCACGGCTACATCATCATGTGCGTGATCATCAGCCTGAGCAGCGCGGTCACGAGTTATATGGAGATCGCGCACCGCTCGCTGATCAACGACTCCATCGACGAGGTCGAGCTGAAAACAGGTCTGCGGACCGAGGGCATTTCCGCGTCGGCGATCAATTTCGCTCGTAAGATCACCGTGAGCATTCAGTCGCTGATCATGAACCTGACTTTATACCGGTTTCTCGGCTACAACGCCGTGCCGGGCGATAAGGATTATATCAATCACCAGAGCGAAAAATTCTACCGCTGGCAGTACCCGATCTTCATGCTCGGGCCGGTGATCGGCGAAGCAATGTATATCGTGATCATTCTGTTCGTGAAGGATGACAGAAAACGGCAGGATGAGATCGAACGTCAGCTTGCGGAAAAGCGGAAAGAAAACGCGGAACGTCGGCTTTAAAGCATTGACAACCACTGATTAATGCACCTCCGAAGATTCGGCCCGCACCTTGCTTACATCCATCTCAACAGAGCGAATGAAACAGCCCGACGTTCAAATACGCCGGGCTGTTTCATTTAATGCCGGATCAATGCCGACGCGCGTTTTGCCGCGCAAAGCAATATCCGTTTTGCTCCATGGTTTACATTATCGCAGCAAGAAGATCTTTTGTGATCTTGTCAAGCTTTGCCGCGATACGAAGGATTGCTCTCGCGTCGGCAGCTTTTGTTTTGCCGTCGGTGACGACATCGGAGGCTTTCAGAAACGCGCCGACCAGAGACTCAAGCTTCGCGGAAGCGCGAAGCGCTTTTCTCGCGTCCGCAGCGCCGACCTTACCGTCACCGTCGGTATCTCCGGGAACGACGACCGTGAATTCCTGTCCGTCCGCAGTTCTGATGATCGCGCCTGTGCCGACTTTCTTGTTCTCTGCGAGCGGATTGCCTTCCGCATCGAGGATCTGCACGTCGCCGCCGAGAAGCTCCTTCAACTCGTCGGGCGAAATACCGGGCATAATCGTCGCATGTTTTGAGTCGACGTTCACGACAGCCTTTTCCGCGTCTTTGGAAACAATGTCTTTCGCGGGAATGACTTCCGTCTTTGTCGCGCCGCAGTCCGCGCAGGTATAAACCTTCTCGCCCGCAACGCCGGGAGCGGCTTCCTTCGTTACCTTACCGGCGTCCCAGTTGTGGCCGGAGGTCTCCGTGTGACTCGGGTCGTTCGCGCAGACGCGTTTATGCGTTTCATCGTCTACCTTTTCCCATTTGCCGAAAGCATGGCCGGTCGCCGGGATCGGCTCGGTCTTCGTCGCGCCGCAGCCGGTGCAGACAAACAATTTCTCACCGACGGATTCACAACCTGCGGCTTTTTTCACCTCGCCGGCGTTCCACGTATGGGCGACAGTCTCGACATGGCTCGGGTCATTCGCGCAGACGCGTTTATGCTTTTCGTTGTCGACTTTCTCCCATTTTCCGTAAGCGTGACCGATCGCCGGGATTGACTCTATCTTCGTCGCGCCGCAATCGGCACAGGTAAACGTCTTCATGCCGTTGTTCTCGCAGTCCGCTTCTTTCGTGATCACACCGTCGTCCCACTCGTGCGGGGCAGTCTCGACATGCGTCGGATCATTCGCGCAGACGCGCTGATGCTGCTCATCGTCAGCTTTTTTCCATTCGCCGTACGCATGGCCGATCGCCGGGATCGACTCGATCTTCGTCGCGCCGCAGACCTTGCAGACGACCGTCTTCGAACCGACGGTCTGACAGGTCGCAGGCGTCATGATCTCTTTGTCTTCCCACTCGTGCGCCGCGGTTTCCACATGATTCGGATTATTTGCGCAGACGCGCCGATGCTGCTCGTCGTCAAGCTTTTCCCAATCGCCGAACGCGTGCCCCGTCGCCGGAAGCTGCTCGATCTTCTGAGCGCCGCAGTCCTTGCAGGTGTAGACCTTCGTGCCGACGTCCTGACATACCGCGTCTTCACTGATCACGCCGTCGTCCCACTCATGCGCCGCAGTTTCCACATGCTTCGCGTTGTTTGCGCAGACGCGCTGATGCTGTTCGTCATCAAGCTTCTCCCATGCGCCGAATGCGTGGCCTGTCGCAGGGATCGTCTCCTCCTTCGTCGCACCGCAGTCCTTGCAGGTATAGACCTTCTCGCCGTCTTTCACACAGGTGGCTTTCTTTGTGACCTTGCCCTTATCCCAGGTGTGCGGGGCGGTCTCGACGTGCTTGCGGTTATTTGCGCAGACGCGCTGATGCTCGTTTTCGTTCAGTTCCTTCCAATCGCCGAACGCGTGTCCCGTCGCCGGGATCGATTCGATTTTCTTCGCGCCGCAGTCCGTGCAGGTAAAGGTCTTTTCGCCGTCGGTCTCGCAGGTCGCTTTCTTTGTGACCTTACCCTTGTTCCATGTATGTTCGGCGGTCTCAACGTGACTCGCGTCATTCGCGCAGACGCGCTGATGCTGTTCGTCGTCAAGCTTTTCCCATTTTCCGAAATCATGTCCGATCGCCGGGATCGCTTCGTTTTTCTTTGCGCCGCAGTCCTTGCAGGTATAGGTCTTCACGCCTTCGGTTTCACAGCCGGCCTTTTTCGTGACCTTACCCCTGTTCCAGCGATGCGCCGCCACTTCGACGTGACTGGGATCGTTCGCGCAGACCTTCTGATGCTGGTCTTCGTCAAGCTCCTCCCAATCGCCGAACGCGTGTCCGAGCGCCGGAATGATCTCTTTTTTCTTTTCGCCGCATTCCGTACAGGTATAGGTCTTCACGCCGTCGGTCTCGCAGGTGGCCTTCTTCGTGACCTTGCCCTTGTTCCAGGTGTGGACGTGTTCCGGCTTCGTCGTCGGTTCTTCAATTTCAGGCGCGGAGGTGGTCTCTTCCTCCGCAGGCTGCTCCTCAGCCACGATGAAGTACCCTTCACAGGCAACAGGCTCGTCGACGCCGTCGATATCGCCGTCAAGCACGCCGAACAGCAGCGTGCTTCCGTCGCCGGGCTCGCCGATAACTCTCAGATAATACACCGCGAGAACAAGATCCGACTGTTTATTGTAAGTGGAGAATATCCCGCTCGCAGTAGCTTCATCTGGGGCAATTTTTCCTCCCTCCCACAAAGTGAAGTTCGCCGATTCATCCTGTTCGACGCTTACAAACGACAGGACGTCGGGATCCCACTTCAGGCTGAACGTACCGCTCGAGAAACCTACTGCGTCATGCAGCACCACCGTTACGGGGATGACCGCGCCTTTTTCCGCTTTACCCGGATATGTCATCGTCAGGATATCTCCGACGGTGATGAAGTCGTCCGGATCCGCCGACTGAGATTCACCGACGGTGAAATATCCCTCGACGGGCGCGGGCTCGTCGACGCCGGAGATATCACTATCCCAAACACCGCTCAGCAGCGTGCTTCCGTCACCGGGATCGCCGACCACGGTCAGGTAAAATACACCGAGGACAAGATCCGACTGTGTATTGGAAGTGGTAAAGAATCCGGATATCGCAGCGGTTCCGGAGGTATTCTCTCCCCCTGTCCACATGGAAAATCCGGCAGATTGATCCTCCTCAACCTCAACAAATTCCAACACGTCGGGATCCCATTCCAGCGTGAAAGTTCCGCTTTCAAATCCAACGGCGTCGTGCAGTACCGCCGTTACGGGGATGGTCGTGCCTTTTTCCGCCTTTGCCGGATAAGTCAGCGTCAGCGTATCGCCGACGGTAATCATATTATCCGGATCCGCCGACTCAGATTCACCGACGGTGAAATATCCCTCTGCGGGCGCCGGCTCGTCAACGCCGTCAATATCGCCGTCAAAAACGCCGAACGTCAGCATGCCTTCCCAGCCGACATCGCCGATAACTTTAAGATAGAATGTTGCGAGATTCAGATCGGAATCGGCGTAGTCTATAGAGGTCAGTACCGAAACAGTCGCCTTATCAGCGGAAATACAACCGCCTACAAATTGTATGGGAAAGATATTATTATTATCATTAAATAATCCGTTTTCCTGTTGTACATACTTAAAAACATCCTGATCCCATGTCAGCACAAACGTACCGCTCGAAAAACCTGCGGCGTTGTGCAGAGCAGCCGTTACGGGAATAATATCGCCCTTTTCCGCCGTCGCCGGATATGTCAGCGTCAGCGTATCGCCGACGGTGATATAATCGTCCGGAAACTTTTCACCCGTCGAGAAAGAACTCAGGTCAATTCCAACGCTCCCGCTCGAAGGTTTTTTTGCCGTACCGTTCCACGAGGTATACGTCCATTCAATTGACGCATCATTGATATTGTCAAGCACGTTGAACGTAACGGAAGCGATCGGCAGCTCCGCATCCTGATACGCGGAGCCATAGTACACAAAAGCGGCGGAAATCAAACCGTCCTCCGCAAGACCTCCTTCGCATACCGCCTCCGGAGCGGTAATCACGATGTTCTCAAATTCGAGAACCGCGGGATCATATTTCAGGAAAATCGCCGCATCGGTCAGATTTTGCGTCCGACTCGCGGAAACGGCAAAGGTAATCTTCCCGTGATTCTGATCCTCAGAGCTCACGCTGACGTCTATCATATTCGCTCCTGCGACCGGGACGTCAAAATCCGGCCGTATCACCGGCGCAAAGGAATCCCCCGGCAAATTCTCAATAAATGTGACCGCTCTGAGCGAGCACCGTGCGTCTGATGCCCTTGCTCTGCCGTCTCCGTCGAGATCGGCAAGATCCTCATTCTCTATCTGCTCTAACCTTGAGGCATACCGATAAATCAGACGGGAATCGGCGCTCGTTATAAAACCGTCGCCGTCGATGTCGCCGACGTTGGACGATTTCCCCGGATCATCTGCAGATGCTTCCGCAACGACAAATACGCCTTCGACAGCCGCGGGCTTGCTAACGCCTTCGATATCATTGCCGTTAACGCCGAACGTCAGCGTGCTTTCCGCGCCGATATCGCCGACGACCTCAAGACTGAACTCCGCGAGAACAAGATCCGATACAGTGCAGCTATCCCAGAATATTACAGCAACAGACGCTTCACTGCTTGAAACCTTACCGCCCTCGACCAAAGCGCCCGAAACTTTTTCTGTTGTCTGGCTCACATATTCAAAAACATCGGGATCCCATGTCAGCTTAAATGTCCCGCTTTCATATCCTTCAGCATCGTGCAGCGTCGCCGTTACAGGGATAATCTCACCCTTCGCCGCAGTACCTGGATAAGTCAGCGTCAGATCGTCTCCGACGGTGATATCCTCCGCTGCCGCCCTGACAAACAGGGACGGAAAACCGATATCCGCCATCGCTCCGAACGGCAGAAGTCCGAAGACCATGACCAACGCCAGCGCGATGCTGACGAACTTTTTACACTTTTTCATGCGCATACCTCCGAATGTCTTTTTTGACTTTTACCGAAAAAACCGTTTCTTTCCGGATTTTTAGATTATAACATAACAGCGCCGATTATTCAAGTTTCAATACCTGTTTTCCGGCAGATTTTACCTTTTCAACAATAACGGAAGGATTTTTTTGACAAAAGAATAAGGGCGGTACCGCCCGGCAGAATTGTACGGTACCGCCTCAGTTACGCGCAGGGTTGCTGCGCCCGCTCACGGTTCGACGCAGCCCCTGCGTCAGATCGATCTCCGGCTGCCAGCCGAGGGCGCGGATCTTTTCGATACAGCCGTATTCCTCATCCGGCTCCTCCGAGCGGATCTGCTCCGGATCGTTGATAAACCTCAGAGTTTTTCCGCTGACTTCGCAAAGCGTCCGACGGATCTCGTCGATCGAAACGGAGCCGCCGCTGCCGATATTATACGCGCAGAAGCCGTTTTGCGTCTTATCAAGCAAAATCGCGAACGCGCGCAGAACGTCGCCGATATAAATATAATCGCGGCGCGTCCCGGCGGGGCCCATGGGCATATTCTCATTACCGAGATTCGCGATCAGTTTCGGAACCAGAAAATCCGTTTTCTGTCCGGGGCCGTAGATATTGAAGATCCGCGCCGCGATCATGCGGCTTTCCGGATGCGCATTTGTATATTCGCGCATCATCTTCTCGCACTCGACTTTCAGAGAGCCCATATAGACGTCCGGCTGCAGCGGCGCGTCCTCGCGGTAAGGCAGGGGCGTTTTTTTGCCGTAGACCTTGCCGCTCGACGGAAACAGCAGCGTGCGCGCGCCGGTCTTCGCCATGCAGGCGAGCACGTTCCGCATCCCCTGCAGATAGATTCGGGCGGCGGCTTCCCGGTCTGCCATAATCTTCGCGTAAGGCGTAACCGCGGCGCAGTGGATCACCGTGTCGCAGCCGTCCATGGCGCGAAGCAGCGCTTCCGCGTCGAGGATATCGCCACGGACAAAGTAAGTTCCTTCAGGCGCTTCCCCGCGGGAATAACCGACGACGGAAAAACCCGCGCGCATAAAATACGCGCTGACATGCCCGCCGAGGAATCCGCCCGCGCCGGTCACGAGGATCTTCATGCTCCGCCCCCCCTTTCCTGTTGACGGGGGTATTATAACATATTTATTTGGATTTGTAAATTCTGATTTGTCGGGCGAAGCCCGACAAATCAGA
>JAFRPB010000014.1 GCA_017429345.1 Clostridia bacterium
ACGGCTGACATCTGACTTCTTTTCACTGGAAAAAATCATGCATTCTTTCCGGTCTGGTTTGGTGTGCCCCTTTTCGGTTATTGAAAAAATTTCACTTTTTTCTCATTTTCCTATTGACTTTTTGTTTGCAGACTCCGTTTCCTATCTTATAATATATAATCGCGACAGAATTTTCAAGAGATAAAAGTTTTTTTCTCAAAATACGGGCCGTATTGCAAAATCAATAAAAAAATGTATAATTTAATTAAAATCAACGCAACAGTTTATCATTTTTCTCCGTCAAATAAACGGAGAGCGAAAAAATCAGGAAGGACGGCGCGGGACCGATCATCCCGCCGGAAATTGCGATGGACAAAAAAGACTTGATGCTCTTGATACATAGTGCACGCAAGGGAGACGTTTCAGCGTTCGGCTCGCTCTATGAGGAGTATTCCAGCGGTTTGTATAAATTCGCTTTTTGGTATCTGAAAAATCCGGACGATGCGGAAGACGCCGTGCAGAATTGCGTTCTGAACGCTTTTCAGAAGATCGGTTCAGTAAGAAAACCGGAAGCGTTCCGCTCATGGTTTTTTCAGATCCTTGCGAACGCCTGCCGGGATATTCTGCGGGATAAACAAAAACGCGGCGATCTTTCGCTTGAAGACGCCGACGCGCCCGTGTTCGACAATTATGAAGACGGATCATTCACGCGTATGCTCTCCGCGCTGAACGATGAGGATAGACGGATCGTCACATTGTCGGTTGTGGGCGAATTCAATTCCCGTGAAATTTCCCGCCTGATGGGAATAAATGAAAACACCGTCCGTTCAAAGCTCTCCCGAAGCCTTAAAAAAATAAGAGAACAGTACCAGACCGTCTGATTAAAAAGGAGAATCATCATGAACGATTATGATTATATTAGAGAAAAAGTGGAAAGTGAGAATATTTCGCTCCCGACGTCTCTTGAAAGAGCTGAAATCGAGCAAAAACTGTCATCCGTAAAACCGAAAAAAAGAAAAAAAGCAAAAATCATCGCCTTTACCGTACCTGCCGCCGCAGCTCTGTTTCTCGCGTTTACGTTCTTTATACTGCCGAACGTCAGCATCGTGAGCAGATACATACCGAAGAACGGTACGTTTCACGCGCAGAATGAACAGTCGCTCGGTTTTCAGAGCTATGATTCGATCGCCGATCAGCTGACCGAGATCAAAACAGCTTACGAGAAAGACAGAAAAGAAAACACCCATTACAGGCTTTCTTTCGGCAGCAGGGCAAAATATACTGCCGACTATGATTTCGTTGAAAATGCCGCAGACGCCCCCGCAGCTGCTGCTTCGTCCCCCACAATGTCGGCATCCAAATCTGCCATGAACTCTGTGGCGGAAGAAGCGTCATACGTTGCAGCAGACGGAACGGGCGAAGAAAAGGCGCATTCCGACACCAATCTTCGCGACGCCGCCGTGGATGAACAGGATATCGTAAAGACCGACGGTGAATATATCTATTATCTTCCGAGCAACGGAACAACAGTCTATATCGTTCGTGCAGACGGAGAAAAACTTCTTAAAGTCTCTGAGATCAAACACCGCGCCGACGCATCGAAATACCACGATTATTTTTCCGGAATGTTCATTGCCGGCGATACGCTGGTCGTGACCGGTTCAGAGAGTTTTGAAAACCCGCAGGGTTACTCGGATACCTACACAAGCGTCAGGCTCTACGACATCACAGACAGATCGACGCCGAAAGAACTGAACTCTTTCCGTTTCAAAGGGTATTCCGAGTCCTCCCGCCTGATCGGCAATAAGCTGATTTCGGTCACGAGCAGCGGATTAAACCTGTACTCTTTCCGCAAAAACGATATTTCGACGTATGTCCCCTGTTATTACTGCGGAACACAGGAAAACTACGTCGACGCCGCTGACATCATTCTGCCCGAAAACACTACGCCCGACGGATTTATCAGCGTATTCACGCTTGATTTGACAAATCCGGCGCAATCCGAGCCTGAGACGGTCTCTGTTATGACCTGCGGCGCCTCGGTTTACTGCACACAGTCGACGCTCTATGTGTATTCAATGCAGTATGATTATTCGAATGACAACAAAGATCTGACGCAGATCATTTCGTTTGACATTTCGGGAGACAAAGCCGCGTTTATCGCGAAGGGTATGATCGACGGCAGCATCGGCGACAGCTTTGCGATCGATGAATTCGGAGGTTATCTTCGCGTCGCCGTAACCGAATGTACTTACGGTTATGAGTTTAAACGCGTTTGCCGCGTCGTCGTGCTTGACCGGGAGCTGAACAAAGTCGGGGCGACAGATGGAATTGCGGAAAACGAAAGCGTGCGCAGCGTCCGTTTTATGGGAAATACAGCTTATGTCGTGACGTTCCTGAACACCGACCCGCTGTTCGTGATCGATCTTTCCGATCCTACCGCCCCCGTGATCAAAGGCGAGGTAAAACTGCCGGGCTTTTCAGCTTATCTTCATCCTATTGCAGACAATCTTCTGATCGGGATCGGCTCCGGCGGGACCGAAACCGGAACAGACGGCAGCGCAAAGGTCAGCCTGTTCGACGTCAGCGATCCGACACAGCCGAAAGAGGTCAATAACCTTGTGTTCAAAGAGAGTTATCTGAACACGGATTATAAAGCGTTCGTCGATCTCAAGGACGGCACATACCTTGCGGGAATCACGGAATATTCCGACGATTACGAGCATTTCGTCGTCAGTCTCATACGTTTCGGTTTACGGAACGGCGAGCTTGCACTGCTGACGCGCTACCGCGTTAACTCTGATGATTACAGTTACGGAAACGAGCCCCGCGGTCTCTTTATAGGCGATACCGTTTACGCGGCGGCTTCGACGGAACGGTGGGATTATCCTGATGAAGCATATTATAATGATGTTACGGGCGGGTATATCTATGTCGAAGACGATACGGATGTGTATGCGGATGAGCTTGACACAATGACAACGCCCGTATATGAGCCGACGTATCAGAGAATCGATTATATCAACGCATATGACAAAGAAAGCGGCGCTCTTATCGGGAGCATAACGCTTTATGAAGGGGAAGAATAATATACAGGGAAAAAGGCTCTGCGGGGGGCGATTTTCTCCGCAGAGCCTTTTTCTTCATTTTTTTATAACCAACGACACGGGATCCGACATTATCATATCAAACTCATCTTTTACAGAATGAAAACCGATCGCGTAAAATCCGTTTTCCGGTTCCCATATGCCGTAACAGGCAGCGGCCGCAAGAAATCTTTTTTTCTGATCGGACGTCGGTATGATCCTTTCGATCGGATATTGCGGTTTTTCCGTTTTATCGAGAAAGATTGATTCATAGAATTGTGTCAATTTCGCAAAAGCGCCCTTTCTATATAAATTCAAAGCAGCGTTTCCCGTTGCGGAATGATCCGGGTTCTGCGGCGTGATCGTTACGGGAGCAAGCGTTTTAACCTCTACCTGCTCAGGCGGAATATCCCCGATGGCGTCCAGAATAATTCTTTCCGCCTGATCTGTTTTCAATTCGCTGTCATGCGCGCGTAAAGAAGATATACGTATGCATTCATCCGAGAGCCCCATCGCCTTACAGCATGCATAATACTCTCTGTCACGCGCTTCTGAGAATTCTTTTACGGAAAGCGGAAAGTCGTGTTTGCCATCGTGAAAAAGACAGCCTTCTCCGTTTCCGATCAAACGACGCGCCGAGGAAGCGCCGCCGTCTGTGCACAAAACGCAGACGACATGATATCCCGCGTCAATATCCTGCATCAGTGAAACGCCGAAATTCGTGATTTCATCGTCCTGATGCGGCGGAAAATAAAAAACGTATTTTTCAGACATAGACATCCTTCTTTATTATTTTAAGGTAATATCGGGCATTCGTATTTGTTCGTTTTTGCCTTTTTTTATTCTATCATTTTTGAATCGATTTTTCAACTGAATGTTTTGAAAGAAAACGATCGAACTGTGTATTTTAATATTGCTATTAACAACAAAGATATGTTATACTGATAAAAGAAAATTCTAAAAATATTTGCGAGATGAGAATCAATGGAAACAATAATTCAATTCGGCACCGGAAATTTTTTAAGAGCTTTTGTCGGCGACTTTATCGATACGCTGAATCAAAAGGGGTTATATGAAGGGAAAATCGTGATCGTTTCCCCAACTGACAGCGCGAGAGTCGACGCGATCAATGCGCAGAGTGGAGAGTATCATCTCATTCTGCGCGGGCTCTCCGAGGCAAAAACAGTCAATGAAACGCATGTGATCCGTTCAGTTTCTCGCGCAGTGAATCCTTATCGGGAATTTGAAAAATTTCTTTCTCTCTGTGAGTCTTCTTCTCTGCGTTTTGTCATTTCAAATACGACAGAGGCAGGTATAGCGTTCGACGACAGCTGCCGTTTGACAGATACGCCGTGCTCATCCTTCCCCGGTAAAGTCGCGCAGCTTTTATATCACAGATACCGAAAAGAACTTCCGGGTCTTGTGTTTTTTGCCTGCGAACTGATCGATCATAACGCCGATCTTCTGAAACAATATATTCTTGATTATTGCAGGTTGTGGGATCTGCCTGAAGATTTCATCTGCTGGGTTAAAAATGAGAACAGTTTTTGCAATACGCTTGTGGATCGGATCGTCACGGGATATCCTGAGGACGCTGCGGAGCTGAACGCCTCGTTTGATAAGCCGGACGCGCTTCTCGACGCCGCGGAACCCTATCATTTCTGGGCGATCGAGGGAGATTATGAAAACGAGCTTCCCTTCCGCCGCGCCGGTTTGAACGTCGTATGGGCCGACGATATCACGTGCTATAAAAAACGCAAAGTCAGCGTTCTCAACGGCGCGCATACCTCGATCGTCTTTCCCGCGCTTCTTTCCGGCATCGAGACCGTCGGTGACTGCCTCAAAGATACGCAGATAAACGAATTTCTTCGCACTTGTCTGAATGAATATATTTTGCCGGTGCTCGGCGACAGTGAAGAAAACCGCGCGTTCGCCGACGCCGTTCTCGAACGTTTCGCAAACCCCTTTATCCGTCATAAGCTGCGCTCGATCGCTCTCAATTCAGTTTCGAAATATACCGCCCGCGTTCTGCCGACGCTTTCGGGATTTTATAAAAAATTCAACCGCGTGCCGAAGCCGATGATCCTCTCTCTCTGCGCACTGATCCGTTTTTATCGGAACGACGAGCCGCAGGACGACGCCGCAAATATTGATTTTATAAGAAATAACGATCTTGAAGCGATTCTTTCAGAGTCTACTCTTTGGGGCGAGGATCTTTCCGATTTTCTTCCCATCGCCGAAGAATGCTTCGCGATCGACGATATCAGAGAGGCAATTCAATGGAGTATGTCGTAATTAACGAGCGGGATAACGTGAAAATCTCGCTTGAAGACGGACACAAATACGCACGCAGGGATATTCACGCCGGAGAAAATGTGATCCGATACGGTTATCCGATCGGAACGGCAACGAAGGAGATCCGTGCCGGAGAACACGTTCACTGTCATAATCTTGTGACTGCCCTTTCCGGATGCGTCTCGTATGAATATCACCATGTGTTTTCGGAGATCGCTCCGGAAGAACCTTTTGATATTTCCGCATATTTGCGGGAGAACGATGAGATCGGCATACGGAATGATATCTGGATCATTCCCACTGTCGGATGCGTCAACGGCGCGGCCCGCGAGATCGCGCGACAAACCGGGGCGCTCGCATTCGAGCATCCTTACGGCTGCAGTCAGCTTGGCGACGACCATGAATTTACGCGGAAAATATTATGCGGTCTGATCCGACATCCGAACGCCGGCGGCGTGCTTGTGCTGGGGCTCGGATGCGAAAATAACCGAATATCAGAGCTGAAAGAAATACTCGGTGATTATAACGAACAGCGCGTTCGTTTTTTAAACACACAGGACTGCTTCGATGAAACAGCCGAAGGCGTTCGTATTATTCACGAGCTTCGGGAATGTGCGCAAAAGGATCGACGCGTCCCGGTGAGCGTGTCAAAGCTTCGCGTCGGTCTGAAATGCGGCGGCAGCGACGGTCTTTCTGGTATAACGGCAAACCCCCTTGTCGGGAAGATAACCGATAAAATCGTTTCCTTCGGCGGAACCGCAGTACTGACCGAGGTGCCGGAGATGTTCGGCGCGGAACAGATCCTGATGAACCGCTGTGTCGACAGGGAACTGTTTGAAAAAACCGTTTCAATGATCGACAGCTGGAAAGAATACTATATTTCGCACGGTCAGCCGGTAAGTGAAAATCCCTCCCCCGGCAACCGGGACGGCGGGATCACCACACTTGAGGAAAAATCCCTCGGCTGCGTGCAGAAAGGAGGCCGTGCGCCGGTAACAGCCGTTCTTGACTGCGGCGATATCGCAACCAAAGGCGGTCTGAATCTTTTAAACGGACCGGGAAACGATCTTGTCGCGATCACCAATCTGACCGCGGCCGGATGTCATCTGATCTTATTCACGACCGGCAGAGGAACGCCCCTGGGCGCGCCGGTGCCAACAGTAAAAATCGCGACAAACTCCACTCTTTCACAAAAAAAACCGCACTGGATCGATTTTGACGCTTATTCGGGCAACACCGATGAACTGTTTCGTCTGATGCTTGACGTGGTTGAAGGCCGACAAACGCGGAATGAACTGAACGGTTTCCGAGAAATAGCGATCTTTAAAAACGGAGTTACGCTTTAATAATCAAAAGAACAGGCGGATACCTCCCGGTGAAGTATCTGCCTGTTCTTTTGTTCAGCTTACTGTAATTGAACATACAATCTTAATTTGAATAAACAGATCAACGGAATTTTTCGCTGCCGCCTTAAGATTCATCCGCACCCGAGTGCAATTCCGCGTCAATATCAAGCATATCGTCCAGCGGGATCGGCTCGTGCGCGCGAAAATATAATAACCGTTTCTCCGCGTCGAGCCGCAGCGCACGGTCTGAAAACGTGATGCACGCGCCGCCGCTTTTTCGCTCGTCCGGGCGAAAATACGTGATCGTAACGGTCGGTTCGCTTTGGATCTCCGCCGTCAATATGACGAGTTTTCGGTCAAGAAGCTCCTTCGCGTCGTCGCTGAGCTCCGGCCGCATATCGGTAAAGCGCGCGGTCTCGCCGATCGCTTCCTCATACCCCTTCAGCGCGGCAAACGGCGCGAATTGCGCCGCCCGGTTCAGCATCGTCATGCGCGGATGCCGAGCCGCAGGCTCTCTGTGCGGCAGGTCGATGATATCCCGGTATTTTTGCTCATATTTCGGATCCACCGTTTATTACTCCCTGTGACCGCCGATCTGCGCATTGCGGCTGACGGCCGTAGCGCCGTCGCGAAGATCCAGGCCGCGGATCACGGCGTTTTTCCCGAATTTATGTTTTAAAGCAAGAATTGCCTCCCGTTTGCGCTTTTCAAGCTCCGCCGCGCGCTGAGCCGCTGGATCCGGCGGTTCGGCAAACATATCGATCTGCTCATATTTTTTCAATTCAGGCGCCGCGGAGGCGGAGATCACGTCATTCGCGACAACGTTCAGACGGCGGATCAGAAGACGGTCGTCAACGATACGATCGTAAAGCGCAGTGATCGCCGCCATAATTTCATCGCAGGACGCGGTGCGGGCGGGCAGATTCAAAGAACCGTGCGACGGCTCCGGGATCGGTCTGCCGTAATGATCGATCCTGACGCGTCCCCGGTATTCCCTGCCGTCGGCAAGACTTGACGTATCATAGCCGACCGCCAGCACGACCTGATCGGTAACAAGCCCTTTTTCGGTCAAATCCATGGAAAGCGTGTCCGCCATTTCCCGGGCAATAATTCTGCCCTTCGCATAATCGTAGGCGCTTGGAAGCACCTGCCCGTTGCTGATACTGTTGACGGACGGCGTATACTCGTGCACCTGAGAAATCGTGCAGGGCTCCCAGCCCCAGGCGTGATCGATCAGTAATTCCGCGTTGACGCCGAACATCTTATATAAAAGATCCTCGTTGTAAAATTCATTCCGACCGCCCGTCGAGCATTTCGCAATATCTCCCATGGTATAAATGCCGACTGACGCAAGACGGCGCGCGTATCCGGGACCCACGCGCCAGAAATCCGTGATCGGCCGGTGGTCCCAAAGCTGGCGGCGGTATGACGCTTCATCCAGTTCCGCGATGCGCACGCCGTCTTCATCTGCCAAAGAGCGTTTTGCGACGATATCCATAGCGACCTTGCACAGATACATATTCGTGCCGATGCCGACCGTCGCCGTGATCCCCGTCGTTTTCAGCACATCGCGGATCAGCATGATCGCAAACGCACGCGCCGTCATGCGATAAGCGCGCAGATACGGCGTCGCGTCGATAAAAACCTCGTCAACAGAATAGACATGGATATCCTCGGAGGAGACGTATTTTAAATAAATATCATAGATCCTCGTGCTGTATTGCATATAAAGCGACATTCGCGGTCTGGCGGCGATGTAACCGATTTTCAGCGACGGATCGGCGTTCAGCGCGTCGGCGTCGCAGGACTCCCCCGTAAACTGCCGGTTCGGGAGCGCCGTTCTGCGCTGCGCGTTGATCTCGCGCAGCAGCTCAATGACCTCGAATAATCGCGGCCTTGCCGGGATGCCGAAGGATTTCAGCGCGGGTGTGACTGCGAGACAGATCGTTTTTTCCGTACGCTCCACATCGGCGACCACAAGGTTTGTTTTCAGCGGATCTACGCCCCGTTCGACACACTCCACGGACGCGTAAAATGATTTCAGATCAATGGCGATATATTGTTTATCAAACATTTGTTCTTCACCCCGCGTTATCATTCTATCATAACGCGGTTTTGAATACAATAGAAAAACAGCACAAATGTTCTGCTATATTTTTATATGAAACGTACAAATGTTCTGTAATGTCTCAATTTTTTGTGAATCATAATAATATAAGCTGTTTTTGTTCAAAATAAAGTCTTGAAAAGAAAGCCTTGATATGATAAAGTGATACGGATAAGGGGGAATAAAAATGAGCATCGGCGATATCATCACCTTATTAAGCGGAACCGCGTTATTTCTGTTCGGAATGACGCTGATGGGCGACGGCCTGAAGCAGGTCGCAGGCAACCGTCTCGAATTGATCTTATATCGCCTGTCGGGCACGCCGCTGCGCGGGCTTCTGCTCGGTACCGGCGTGACGGGCGTGATCCAGTCCTCCTGCGCGACGTCGGTTATGGTCGTCGGTTTTGTAAATTCCGGCATGATGAAGGTGAATCGAAGCTTCTATGTGATCCTCGGCGCGATCCTCGGTACCAGCGTGACGGGCTGGGTGATCTGTCTTAGCTATATCGACGGCGGTTCTGGGCTGCGAAGTCTGCTTTCCACTGCGACGCTGACGGGAATCATCGCAATTGTCGGTATCATTCTCAGAATGTTTTCAAAGAAGAGAATGAAAAAAAATATCGGCGGCATTCTGATGGGCTTTGCCGTGCTGATGTTCGGTATGAGCACGATGAGCTCCGCGGTTTCGGGCCTCGGTGAAAATGAAAGTTTTATCGCTCTTTTGACGACGCTTTCCAATCCCGCGCTCGGCATTCTTGCGGGAACGCTCTTTACGGCGGCGCTACAGAGCGCGTCTGCCGCCGTCGGTATCATACAGGCGCTTTCCGTTACCGGCGCGATGGGCGTCGGAGAGGCGCTTCCTCTGCTGATGGGCGTAACGATCGGCGCATCGGTTCCCGTTCTGCTCTCTGCAATCGGCGCCGGGACCGACGGTAAACGCGCGGCGGCGATCTATCCCGTTGCGGGCACGATCGGCGTGATCGTTACCGCGATCCCGTTTTATATTCTGAACATGATCTTCAGATTTCCGTTTTTGTCCGCAAGCGTAGATCCTTTTTCCGTCGCCGCAGTCAATAGCTTTTTGCGCTTGGCGATCGTTCTGGTGTTGTTTTTTGCGGAAAAACCGATTCTGAAGCTCGTTTCACTGATCGTGAAAAAAAGCGATAAACAGAAAGAAAAAGAAAGAGTCTCCCTTCGGCTTGAGGAACGTTTCATCGCCTACCCTGCTCTCGCGGTCGAACAGTGCCGCGTGGCGATCAATGAGATGGCTTCTCTTGCGCGCGAATCGATCGTTAAATCCGTTGAGCTTCTGGGAAATTACAGTACAGAAGGATTCAATGCAGTGGCGCAGGCGGAAAGCGACGTCGATGCTTATGAGGATAAGCTGGGCTCCTACCTCGTAAAACTGACCGGCCGTGAAATGACGAAAAAACAGCGAGAGGACGTTTCGGAATATCTTCACACACTTTCGGACTTCGAGCGTATCTCAGACCACGCTCTGAATATTGCGGAAAGCGCAAAAGAGCTGAACGATAAAAAAATCTCTTTTTCCGGAGAAGCGAAACGCGATATGGGCGTTATGACATCTGCGGTAAACGAGATCGTTCACGGCGCGGTCCGCGCTTTTGAAACCCAGGATCTCTCACTTGCGAAGAATACCGAGCCGCTTGAAGAACGGATCGACGAGCTTTGCGACGAGATCAAACTGCGTCATATCGCGCGTCTGCAGCGCGGCGAGTGCGGCATCGAACAGGGATTCGTATTCAACGATCTTCTGACGAATTTTGAGCGTGTTGCCGATCATTCCTCAAATATATCCGTCGCGATGATCGAGCTGAACGTCGATTCCTTTGAAACACACGAATATCTGAACGTGATGAAAGAAAAAAATACAGAACAATTTCGGGAGAAGTACGAGGAATACGCGCAGCGTTTTCGTCTGTAAAAAAAAACAGAAGCCGTCCGGACGGATTTTGCCCGGACGGCTTCTGCTTTTTATTTTTGTTTTATATCCATCATCAGTTTGCCGAAAAGCTTTTCAATCGTATAGAACGGCTGAAGGATCAGATAGATCGTCTCACCTTCGCGCAGCTCGGCGCATGCGATGTTTTTCAGAACGGGTCTGTCTCTGTACTGCATGGCCGGCGCAAGGCCGCCGTATGAGCGAAGAGACGCTTTTTGTTTAGTCTCAAAATAACGGTAGCAGAGTTGACCGTCGGAGGTCGAACGCATCGAATTCAGGATCGTCAGATCCCCGCCGGTAAGATCAAGCGTCGGCGCTGTTTTCGAGGAGCCGTCGGAGCCGATATTCACAACGACAACGTTGCTGTCGGTCGCGTTGAGGAAGGTTTTTCCGCCGTAAATGAACGTATTGAAAATATATGCTCCCGTGCAGCGTTCAAGGCGGATATAATCCGTATAAACACGCGTGATCGGGATAAATACATAATCAAACAGGTGGTCCTCCGTCAGCCGGTCGGCAAGCTCGGGAATGCCGAGAGAGGAGTAACCGTTGCGCGGCAGCGCGTTCGCGTTCTGCAGACAGCCTTCGATATAAGCGTTGTCGCAGTCGGAGAAATAATACATGGATTCGTAGCAGCAGCCGACAACCTTTTTCAGGTAAGCGTTCTTTACGCCTTCAAAACGAACGCCGACGCTTGCAAGAGTCAGAAAGCAGTTCGTGAGATAGACGTTATCCGCTTTCGAATATACTGCGGGAACGGTCCTGTCGTATTTTCCGCTGTCGTCAACAGGATTGTTTAACGGGAAGTCAATTCTGATCCCGTTCAGTCCCGCGTTGTCGCCTGCGAGCGTCACCAGCGGCGAAAGAGCGGGATCGTATCCGTAATAGGAAAGGATCAGCGTTCCGCTGCTGTTACCGCCCTGATCGCGCGTGGGCACCGAGGAAGAGCCGCGCAGTTCCACGCCGGCAGGAATGCTGATCGGACCGTCAAAACGGTAAAGTCCGCCGGGCAGATAAACAACGCCGCCGGTTGTCGCCGCATTGTCGAGCGCAGCCTGTACCGCCGTGGAAGCGTCCGTTCTGCCGGTCCTGTCAGCATTTACGGTATACAGAACCGCCGCAGGTTTTTGATAGGTTTTATCGTAAGTCGGCAGGTAGGATGCAAGATCTGCGTTATATCTGCGGATGTTTTTTCCTATGATCTTTCCTTTTACGGCAACGTCGTTCAGCCAGAGAGCGCCGTCGTCGGGATCGACGATGGCATATTCACTGCCTTCAATCTCTCCCCCGCAGACGGAGATCCCCCAATCCTTACCCCAGACAAAGATTGCTCCCTCGTCAGCGTACATACCGTAATCACAATCTTTAATATACAGATCGCAGAATACGCCGCTCAGGCGTGCGCGTGGACCCACTTTGGACCGGATCCCGTATTTCATATCGGAAACACGGATATTCGCAAACTGCGGCCATTCAAGGTCGCCGAGCACAAGACCGGTCGCGTTTGCACGGGTATAAGCGTTGAGCGCTTCCAGATCCGGCGCGTTGAACGCTTCGCCGGCTTCGAGCCAGTATTTATTCAGGATATACAGCGTCTTGTGCGTATCGACGTCGGCGGAGTTATAGGAATTCAGGCCTTCATACAGGCAGGTACCCTTTACGTTTTCCACGGTCAGCATTTCGTGACACTGATAGACGTTGTTCTCGCATTCGCTCGAGGCGCCGATGCCGCGATAGGAATTGATCAGCGTAATATCCCGGATCGTCTGAAGCATATAATCGCCGTTGCCGACGACGTAGAACGTATAAGGATAGGGTTTCACCTCGTCAAGCGTCTGTTCCGGATACCATACGGTCAGACCGACCGCCCCGGCGCTGCCGCCGACGGTGATAAGACCGGGCGTCATTGCGTTGCTGCTTTCGACGTCGGCAATCAGAAGCGTACCGTATTCCGTTCCGATATCGGCATCCTGATGATCGCCGCGAAGAGTAACGAACTTCGGAATGTAGATCGGCGAACAAAGACGGTATCTGCCGACAGGCAGAAAGACAGTTCCTCCGCCGTTTGACGCGCAGTCGTTCAGCGCGTTCTGAAGGACTGCGGAAACGTCATTCTCCCCAGTCGCGTCCGCGTTATACGGCGCTTCGGTAGCTACGATATCCGCGATCACAATATCCTCTGTCGGATAGACCGTTTCAATGATGCGAGGCTCCTGAGAGGCGGCGTATGCGGAAACCGGGAGGACGGCAACAAGGAGTAAAACCGAAAGAGTCAAAGAAAGAATTCTTTTCATGGCAATACCTCACGATCGATAAATTAATATTAGGGCAACACCGCACAATTCGGGCGTGCGGATTGCGCAGTAGATTTTTTCGTCAGATTGTACAGATTCTCCGCAGGCAACCTGACGGTTGGCAAGGAGAAGATGTGCAATATGACG
>JAFRPB010000191.1 GCA_017429345.1 Clostridia bacterium
AACTGAAAACTGAGAACCGAAAACCGAGAACTGAAAACTGAGAACCGAAAACCGAGAACCGAGAACTGAAAACTGAGAACCGAGAACTGAAAACTGAGAACCGAAAACCGAAAACCGAAAACTATCAACGAAACGAAGCAGGGACCGCGCATGCGGTCCCTGCTTCGTTTCGTCTCTGCTTATTTGATCCAGCCCAGATCTTTGAAAGCTTCCCAGAACTTCGTGAACAGGAATTCCAGGATCTCCCAGATGCTCTCAAGGGTTCTGCCCTCATTCGGATTCGCCGTACTCATCGTATTCACCTCCGAAAATATCACGGTTTCCGGTCATAGTATATCACAGAATGCGGAAAAGTGCAAGTGCGATTTTGTTTTTTGCAGATTACCACTTATATTGTGTGTTATGATACTCCGTGCCGACGAAGCCGATCTGCATGAAATCCTCCGGGTTGTGCCGGATGATATAGTCGATATACGACTCGAACATTTTCGCCGTGAACGCGTAGCCCGCAGCGTTCATATGCCCGCCCATAAAGAAGTATCTGCGGAACTGCGCGTCGTAGACCGGCGCGTATTTGTCGAGATCGATCACATAGGCGTATTCCAGCGCCCCGGCAAGCTCGTAAAGAAACGCCGTATGCTCCTTCGAGCGGCTGCCGTTCTCGTCGCGCGGCATCGTCACGAAGAAAAACCGCGCCTTGGGCTGCTTTTCGAGCAGACGCTGCACGATCGCGGCGTAACACCCCGCGAAGGTCTCACGGTTATTGTTTCTCCAATCCGAAAAATCAATATCCGCAAGCCCGCCCACCGGATAATGCGCGTTGATGATATCGTTCACGCCGAGGGCGATGATATACGCCTGACAGACCTTGTCGTCGCTCCAGAAATCATTTGCTTCGGCAAAGGAATCCATATATTCCCGCGCGGTCATGCCCCCGCGGGAGAAATTGTACGCCTGAAAGCCGCAGTCCTGCGCCATGAACTGCCCCCAGGAATACTCGAACATATCGTGATATCCCTTTTCGCCCGCCGCGTTCAGCGACTCGAACTCGCCCGAGGCGAGGCTGTCGCCGATACAGCCGACGGTGCGCAGGATCCCGCACAACCCCCCGTCTTCGACGATGCGGTCGAGCGGTTTTTCATTTTCATCCTCAAAACGGTAATACGCTTTCCAATCCATAGTCACACCTCGCAGAATATCATACTGTGACGCCCGGCGGTCACTGTTTGCCGAACAGGTTTCTGAAGAAATAGACGATCGTGTGGAAGAAGCCGACGATCGAGCCGAGGAAGCCCGTGTGCACCTCGCCGCAGAGCTTGCACGCATTCACGATCGACTCGCCGCAGCGCGTACACTTTCCGTCCGCGTCCGGCTGCGTGTGACCGAGTTTTTCGACCGTTTCGGTCTTTGTCTGACCGCATTCGGAGCAGGTGAAGGTTTTGACGCCGTTTGCGGTGCAGGTCGCTTCTTTCGTCACGACGCCCGCATCCCAGCTGTGTCCGGTCGCCGCGACCGTCTTGCCCTTCTTCACGGTCTTACCGCATTTGGAGCAGACGCGGTCGCCGGTATATCCGTCTTCCTCGCAGGTCGCCGCTTTTTTGCCGACGGTCTTGATCGTACCGACGTGATTCGTGAAATCCTTCGGGATCGTTACGGTACCGAGCTCTTTTTTCTCAGCGTCAAAGTTCCTGCCGCAGACGGAGCAGTGGTAATGCCCCGCCGTACCCTTCGCCGCGCAGGTCGCCGCCTTGCCTTCGATCCATTCGCCGTACTGATGTCCGCCGTGGATCGTCTGCGCCGCCGTCAGCACCCTGCCGCAGTCCGCACAGACCACGCTGTCGGTCGTACCGTCCGCGATGCAGCTCGCGGCGGAACCCGCGACGGTTATCGGCGTATGCGCCCGCGTTTCATGAATGCCGCAGAGACCGCAGACCGCGTCGTGGGTCTCTCCGTCGACCGGCACGAACGAATCGAATACGTGTTCTCCGTTGGGGCAGAGAGCGACTTCCCTGCTCTCTTCTGCGCCGCAATCCGCGCAGGTGCGGACCGCAAGACCGTTATGCGTTTCATCCGGCGTGACGACGATCTGCCAGTCGGAATAATCGTGCTCGACGCCCGCCTCGCTCAATGCGTTTCCGAGAAGCAGCCGCGCATTGATAAAGCGGGTGTTGTCGTGCCCGACCCATTCGTAGCCTTCGCCGTCGGGCCAGAAGCTGCCCTCGCTGGAAAACGTATATTTTGCACCTTTGGAAGTATAAAACCTGAATACCGTATTCAGCGCCTGCGTATAGGGAGAATCGGGCCCGTCGCCGAACTTCTCCTTCGCCAGCATCAGATAATCGTAGTCGTCCATCCCGTTGGAGACGTGCTTCAGACGCAGCGACGCGATCGGCGTCGCGGGATCGAGCCCGAGAGAATTGCTCTCGTAAAGGATGATCCCATCCGCGTTGCTGTTTGCGGGCCAGGACGCGCCGTAGGTTCTTTCGGTGCCCCAGATATCGTAGACCTCGCCGTTCGGCTGCGGGAGATACGCGCAGTTCCAGTTCAGGAACCCGTCCGTGCCCTGGGCGGCGGACTGCCAGTAAAACGTGCGCACATAGGTGCCCGCCGGCGTTTTTCCCCAGCGGATAGCGGCGATACAGCCGGTCTGATCGTTCGTCGAATAACGCCAGGTTCTGTACCAGCTGCCGTCCGTATAGTCGTCATACGCCTGCTGATTCCCGCGGATCACCGCCTGGTTGGGACAGTAGATATCCGCGGTCTCTCTGAATTTCCGCATCACGAAATCGTAATTGCTGCCGACGCTGTCCAGCGTGGCGACTGCGTGATACCCGGGCCAGAGCGCGCCGATGCGGCTGCAGAGCGCCGTGTATTTCGCCGCGTCGGATTCATTCTGCCAGCTCTCCTCGTCTGCCGGATAGAAAAACGCTTTATCTGCAAGATATGGATTGTCGTATATCAGATCCTTATATTGCAGGATCTTCGCCTCGCCGGAGGAAGTCAAAACGCCCTCGTTTGTCAGCAGGGGGATCATCACGGCTTTTCGCCGCACGTCCGCCATCGCAAGCTGGGCAGCCTTCCGGTCGCTGTCAATCAGGAAGCGCGGGATCTCATAGGTCGTCACGCCGTGATCCAGCAGGAATTCCTGCCAGCCCTCAAGGATACGCTCCGCTTTTTCAACGTCCTCGGGGGCGACGTCCCCGTTCTCGAACCGGACGCCGCTTTTCTTCAGGAATCCGCTGGTAATATCATATCTGGACGCCGTATTGTAAAGGCCCATTACCGTGGTTCCCAAATGCCCTTCGGGCAGAGCGAAATTCCACACGACCGCCGTTACGGGACAGGTCTTCACGACCTCGTCGCCGTTATAAAGCGTAAAGCGGGAATGATAGGTCCCCGCCGCCTGATCCGGCGCGGAACGCAGCTCGACGTAGAACGTCGTATTATCGCCGCTGTCAACATAGACCGCCTCGCCCTGATACGGCACGAGCGCCTCGGCGAATTTCTTTTCGGTCTCTCCGCCGATCACGAAATACCGCTCGTGATAGATCGCAAAAGGCAGCTCGTTCCCGTCGTCGTCTACATACGCGTCGACCTCGAGGCGCAGATCCCTGCCGTCGCCCTTCTCATAAAAGAAGACCTGATACGCTTCTTTTTCGTTTTTCGCAAGATATACCTGCGTCAGATTGTCGTAGCTGTTCAGCGTCGTTGAACCGACCCACGCCAGATTCTCACTTTTCTCGAACGCCTGCATATCCGGCGACATCAGCTTAAGATAAAAATCCGAACCGGAAAGATTAACGTCCGCCGCCGTTACGGAAAGAGACGGGACGAAAACCGCCGCGGCCAGGACCACGCTCAGAAGAAGCGTCAGAACACGTTTCGCTGTTTTCATAGAAATACTCCCCGAATAATGATTTATTAATATTGACCATATTTCGCCGATCTAAGCCGAAGAATATAGTCAAATATCAATATATATTATACATATGCGCGGTGTTTTGTCAATAGTTTCCTCCGCCGCGGCGGACGGGCCGATCCCTCCGCCGGGCAGACGGGCCGATCCCTCCGCCGGGCAGACGGGCCGATCCCTCCGCCGCGGCGGACGGGCCGACGCGTTTATAAGATAAAAAAAAGATCCCCGCGCCGGAGCGCGGGGAACACATTGACTGTTTCGTTGTTCCGCGGAATCAGCCGTCGATGGCGTCGACGTTAAAGCCGAAGAGTCTGCCGAGCACGGCAAGGATCAGGTGAATAATATAACGGATATTCGCGAAAAGGCTCGCCTGCCGCGCCTCGGTGACCTGGCTGACAACGATCGTCAGATCGGTGGTGACACGGTCGATGGTGTAAACGCCGTCCGCATCGGGCTCCAGCGGCGTCTGAAGGATATCGTCGTCCGCAACGCCTTCAAGAACATTGGTGGCGTAATAGTATACGACGGCGAATTCAAGGGAATACCCTTCCTTCGCTTTGACTGTAAACTGAAAATCGTCGCCCTCTTTTACGTAATACTCATAACCCTCGACCGGCTCAAGCGTAAACATATAGGACTCGCCGGGCGGGGTGATACAGCATACCTTATCGGGGGTATCGTCGTCCTCCGCGGCGGCGTACACCGCCAGCGGTACGGCGAGAAGCACGAGCGCCAGAAGAATGGAAATCACTTTTTTCATTGCGAAAACCTCACTTTTACTTTTTATTACAGCTATATTATACAAACCGAAATGCAAAAAATCAATCTTCTTTACAAAAATTTAAGCATTATTCACATTATCGTCCGAATCGGGGCATATTTGTCAAATTCTGATTTGTCGGGGAGGCTATTTGTCGGGGCGGGCATGACCGCCCGATCGACGGCGAAGGCATCCCCACCCTTGCGGTGGGGGTGGCGAGGCGGAGAAATTGTATATTTTTCAATAGATTTA
>JAFRPB010000192.1 GCA_017429345.1 Clostridia bacterium
GGTGGGATGGGGGGGCGGGAATCGGCGGCGTTACGCGGCAAGCGCGTTCGCGTTCACGCGCTCGATCGCTTTCCGGATGCCCATCCATACGGACAGGTCGGTGAAGATCTCAACGACGCTGCCCTGATCGGTAAACGGCGATTCCTGCAGCACGGTCAGATCTTTCATCAGACCGTTGTGCACGATATACTCCACGATCTGATTGATGAAATAGATCTGCCTTGCGTCGAGATCCGCGTCGTTCAGGAATTCGGAAAACGCCTCTTTCGCGGCGTTCATATCAAGGCCGACGATCTCCCGCACAAGCTCGCCGAGCGGCTTTTGGCCGTATTGCGCTTCGTATTCTTCTTTCGTGCCGATCTCGCCCCAGAGGACATCCTCGAGGGTTTTGATATCTTCGCCCGTCAGCGGCACGTTGCCTCTGAGCTTCGCGATCACTCCCATATACCGGCGACGCTGTCACGCTTCACGGCGGCACCGATCAACAGCACCAAGAAGCGACGTGTGGCGGCCTACGCTCGTGTCAGCACAGACAACGAGGAACAGCTGACCAGCTATGAAGGCGTTTTTAGTTATTCGATCATATCGGAAGTGATTATTTCAGTGGACACCAAACAGTCTACAGAAGCATTATCATCGTCCTTAAGTCGAAGTATCGGATTATCGTGATCGTAAAGATAACGCGAATCTCCGCCGTACTGGTAGAGCCGATATGCAACTTGATTTAAAAAATGAAGTTGTTTTTCCTCAACGGTCAAGTCATCTTTTCCATCAAAAATCACACACCCTATAGGGAATCTATACATGAAGCAGTAGTATTCGCTCTTTTCCGCATATTCTTTTGCGAGCCCTTTTATTCGTAAATAGCTTTCAAGGCGTTCAAGTATTTCTGGACAGTCTTGTAACTGGCGAGTGTATTGATTCTTCATCAGCAAATCACGAAAAGCAAAACCGTTAAAGCAAAAATCTTCTCGACCTGAGTTATAGCCCAACCTGCTACGCAGATAACACACATCCGTACTCATTGTGTTTTCCAAGCTAATCTGTCTATCTCTATAGCAAAGAATTATTCTGTTTCCAGCCCCTTTTCTAAAGGTGATCTGATGTTCGTTCAGGAACTCTGAAAAACTATTATTTGACGTGAGCAGTTCTTGTAAATTATAGCTGATTTCGTTTTCAGAGCCTTTAAGCCTCCGTGATAGATGGAAAAACAGTATTTCATCTGGTAACTCTTGCTCAATCATATCAGAATAAAAGTCTTCCATAGCTTTATCAAAAAGGTCCTGATTAAAACACCATTGACCTTCTACGGCTGAATCCGCTGCCGCTTCGATGTATTGATAAAGCTCTGGTACAGAAACACCCATCAAATGAGCAAGTGAGCTTTCCATTCCCTCACGAGATGTAGTATCAATTACCATACGAACTCCTCATTTCTCTTTCGGACAGATCTTCGGCAGAATTTCAAGAAAGTGCTGACCGATCTTCTCAGCGTCATAGCCATTGGCCTCACAGATGAACCGGAAAGTATCTGGCAGCAGGATATGGCCCTTTGCTTTCTCCGCTTTGTATTTCTGCCACTCTTCGTATTCCTTATTTGTGATTTGCTTCATGGCGGTTACCTCTAAAAATCGAAAGCCTCTAAAGGAGATTTCAGCTTTCTTCCAAAATGGTTTTGATACAAGACAATAGATCCTTTGGATACGTCCCGTTCATGACTTTTCCGGTCAACAACCTTACAACAGTTTCCTCAAACCCATTGATTATTCCAGCATCATCTCCCGAAAGATAGTATGAATCATCCAACTGCTTGTTCGTGGGCCTACGCATTAGTATTGCTTCCTTTTGTTGTTTCACAGCAGGATGCACCACGTGATGAAGAAACTCATGAATAATAGATTCCGTTCTAAGAGCTCCTGAGCTAAAGATGAAACAGGAGTCTACCAAGTGATAGTCAGAAGAATACACGCATTTAATCGGATTAATGCATATTTGAATGCTTTGCACCGGAGATTGCCATTGATTCACACAACAGTCCAAACATCTTTCGATCAACTCTAATTCCTGTTTATGTATATTATTCTGCTCGGCAATCCATTTTTTCTCCCATTCCATGTACTTTGAAAACAATTCGTTTGAGAGAATATCAGAAAGTGCTGTCGGAAGGTTTGATATCCAGTTCCATAAAGCATCATCTCGTTCTTTTTCCGAGATATTTCCCGCTGACATGATTTTTCTTTGAAATGTTCCAAAGTCACGAAAAGTCATATTGTTATCATTGAGATAAAAAGATGCAGCTTCCATTATACAAGCACGCGGCCAATACGAATAAACATCACAAGTATTCTGGCTTGCCTCGGAGAAAAAAGCTACTGAGCTGCCTTCTTCAATGAAATCATGCAACAATGCGATATGCTCACGACTACGCTCGATGGAGAAGTAATTATAACCCGACTGGAATAAGCCATAATAGATGGCAGATATTTTCGGGATCTGAGTCATCAGAAGCCTGTTTGAATCCACTATTTCAACCTCCAGAAATACATATTTCTCCCCGTCTATTATACAGACAATGTATGAACATTTCTACCGATAAAAACAGCCGGGACACCCCGACTTCCACAACTTACCCCTCAAACGCCAACTTACCCCTCAAGCGACAAAAACGGCGGAGGAATAATTAAATTGTATCAATCTCGGTGTTTTTATATCGGCGATCACGTCGTCCGCCTTCGGGTCCATCAGCTCGACCATCATTCTGATAATATGCCGCGGCGTGCGGAACTGCCCGTTAACGCCCGCCGAGGCGATCTTCGAAAGAAGATACTCATAGACGTCCCCGCGCACGTCGGCGATCTGCGACTCGTTCATCTGCTGATAGATCCCGTCGAGCGAATCCACGACCTTCGAGAGCATCAGCGGCGTCGGCAGCTTGAAGATCGCGTCGCCCATATATTTGGAGTAGGCGCTGTTTTTGTCGCCGTGCAGGTTCTTGATGAACGGGAACACCCATTCCTGCACGACGGAATACATCCGCCCCGCGGGAAAATCGTGAAACACGCTCCATTTGAGCTGGCTGCCGTCGATCCTGCGGCCGCCGACCTGTATCTCGCCCGCGAAAACGCTCTGATACGGCAGACCGAGCATCGCGCTCTCTTTCGCGCGCAGGTTGTCGCTGTCGTCGAGGTCGCGGATGAACATCAGATAGGTGATCTGCTCGATCACGTCCAGCGGGTTTGTGAGGCCCCCTGTCCAGAAGATCTCCCAGAGCCCGTCGATTTTGTTTTTCAGTTCGCCTGTGATCATATCGTTTGCTCCTTGCCGGTTTTTCAAGCGTTCCGCAGTGTCCCGGGCGGCGCAGTGTTTTCGCCGCATTCCGCCCGCCGGAAAAAATAATAATTCAATTTATTATATCAGTATTCTCTGATATTTTCAATATTTATTATTTATAAAATATTATATTACGATTTGTGTACAAAAATCTTCCCTTATGCCGCAGGGGGCGTTGTAGGGACCGGCATGGTCTCACCTGCTGGTTCGGTCAGTGCTTCTGCCTTCGGCAGAGATTGCCACCGGCAATCCGCACAGCCCGCCGGTGTTCCGAACCCCATCCTTTACGGATGGTGAGGAATACCGAGATCCGATTTCAACATACGAAAGCTGTCGAAATATACACTATGCGTCGGGCAGGTTGAATTCTCCGCCTCGCCACCCCTGCCGTAAAGGCAGGGGCACCTTCGGCGTCGATCGGGCGGTCATGCCCGCCCCTACAGATTTTCGCCCCGCACAAAACGCAAAACGCAAAACGCAAAACAATCTCACACCTTCCGCGCCCCAAAAAAAATTCGCCGGGTCAGGAAAGGACCCGGCGATATTTTTTGCCGTATTTATTTATTCAGATTTTTGACGTAGTCCGAATACCCCTGCCCGCCGATGGTTCTCATGACAAGATCGTTCAGGAACTTCATGAGCATTTCGAGCGCGCTCTTCGTCCATGTATTCGGATCCGTATAGTGCTCGCCGACGCCGACGTCCGCAAGCGCGTTCTGCAGCTCGATCTTCACGCTCGCCGCCGCGTCCTCGCCGCCCATCGTATCCTTCAGCACCGCGAGGGTATCTTCATACGCCGGGCGGACTGCCGCTTTCTGTTCGTCCGTATAATCCGCGCCGTTCAGGACCTCCTGGGCTCTGAATACGAGACCTCCGTCGGAGCGGATCAGCGGGCGGGTGAATCTGCCCACGTTGAACTGCGGGAATTCGGGCATCGCGTCGATATCGTCCGCATATCCGCCGACGATCGCCGTGATCAGGCGCAGGACCTTATCGTCTCTGCCGACCTCGTGGTGCTGCTTATCGAAGAACCACGTTCTGTCGGGGAAGAGGCACGTGGAGGCGTCCACGCTCTTGTCGGGCGAGATATATTTGGGATCCGCCGCGTCGAGATAACTCTTGTCGAACTGCGTGCCCGCGGGGACGCTCGATGCGCCGAGGGTGGTCGAACCGACGGGGATGATGCCGTCGCAGTTCGCGTCCGCGGAGGACTGCACGATGCCGAAATAGTTATAATCGCCGTCTGTGTAGCTCAGGTCGTAGCCCGCGATGTTATATACGCGCACGCCCGCCGCGTCCGCCGCGCTCAGGTTCGCCTTGAGATTCATTCTCGCTTTCTGATAGCGGTCGGTCTTCGCGAGAAGCGCGTCGTGCTCGCCGTCGCGCAGGTATCTGTCCGCCAGCGCCTCATACCGCTCGCCGGGCAGCATCGCCCAGAACTGCGGGTCGTTGAGAATGACCGTATCGAGCACCGCGGAGAACGCCGCCGTCAGGATATCGTAGAACGTCTGCTTGGGCAGGATGCGCAGCAGGATATTGATGAGATACCCGAGCGCCGCGTTGCCGTTGGTCTCCTTCATGATCATCGGGATATACTCGGAATACAGAAATTCGTCGCTGATATTGAAGCGGCGGTCCATGAAGTCCGCCATCAGGTCCGTGCCGCCGAGTACCGAGACGATGTTGATGATCTTGTTGACGTCCGCGCAGTCGGGATACAGGTCGAGATACGCGGTCAGGATCGAGCCGCCGAGACTGATCGTGACGATATTGACCTTATCGCTGCCGGTCTCCGCCTTGACGTTGTCGATATAGGTGCGCAGATCTTCGGCGCTCTGCATCGGGTCGCCGAACAGCGGGAAGGTGTAGAGATACACGTTCTCCTCGCCGATCATCTTCGCCACCGGCTCCATCGGGAGCATGCGGTAGAACCAGTCCTTGTCCGGGAACTCGCTGATCGGCATATCGAAGGACTCCAGCATAAGATTGTTGACCGTCTCGCCGTTGTTGTCCATCTGCTGGATCGCGAGGATCTCGTGCACGACGTTATACACCGTGTCGGCGAGCGTCGCCGAGGACTGCTGCATCGCAAGGCTCGCCAGCAGAGACGGGACGAGCTTGATGACCTTGGACGTGACCGTCGTGGAGTCGATCAGGATCACGCCGCCGGAGATCTGATTGCCGTCCGCGTCGAGAACCGGCTCCCAGTTCTCGTCGCAGTAGACCATGCCGGACTGGTTGATGCCCGGCAGAATGATCGTCGGGTAGACCGCGTCGGCGGGCGTGTAGTCGCCCAGCTCCGGATAGATCGAATAATCCTGCGTCTCGGGATCGTAGACCGCCGAAGATGCGAGCGATACCGCGGGGATCAGCAATGCAAGGGAGAGGATCACCGCCAGAAGCCTTACAGTAAACCTTTTCATAAAGATACCTCCGAATTGAGATATTATTTTCATTATTATATCACGACGTGTGAACGGATTCAACAAATAAATCAAAGAAATCTGTAAATTTTCATTTCTTTCGTCATATCATGAGCCGTGTCCGAACATTATTCCGTGACCGTAAACGTCAGCGGGACCGTAAACACCCTGCCGTCGGACGCTTCCCGCTTGACGCCGGACGTAAATTCCACGCGAAGAACCGGCGAGACAACGCCGGGCCCGGACGCGGAAAAATATACGCGGACGGTCCACCGCAGAGGCAGCGCTTTTCCGTCCTTCGCGGGCAGCACCGCCCCGACGGCCGCTTTATATCCGCCCTCGGCGTCCGCGGGGATCACTTCCGTCTTGACGATTCCTTCGCCGGCAACGGTGATATCTTCGATCATCGCGAAAAACTCGGCTTCGGTTTTCGCGGCGGTAAAGGTTATCTCGGCGACGAAATCCCCGCCGTCCGCAAGAGAAAAGCTCTGCTGCGTATTCTCAACCGTAAAATCGACGCGGTCGATCGTCTCTCTTTTATAGCTTCCGGCTTTTTTTCGCGCTCCGGCGACCGCTGCGGCGATCGCGCCGACCGTCAACGCGGCGGCAAGCAGAGCGATCAGAAAAACCGCCGATGATTTTTTCATAACGTCACCTCATTCATTCCCGGCGTATTTCATTTCTATCACGGCAAAAATGTTATCCATGATAAGCTGCTGCGCGTTTCTGTCATAGACCACGAATTCTTTGTCGCCATAAGGCGTCTGGCGGCGCTCGACGCGGATCCCCGCTTCCTCGCCCGCCTGCGAGGGCAGGCGAAGGGGTTTTCCGTCTTTGCCGATCGACTCATTGATCAGCCCCTTTGAGACAAGCCAGTCCATGATATCGTAATAGCTGAGCTTCTGCATATCCGGATCGTCCGACAAAAGCGTGATCTCCTTCGCGACGACGCTCAGCGACACCGGATAGGGCGAAGGATGATACAGATCGATCTGCTCCGGCGTCAGAAGAAACGGCTTCGAGGCCTTCTTTTTCGGCGTTTTCGTCACGCCGCCGTTCTCGATCACCTGCCGAAGGATGTCCGAAACAAAAAACATACAGCGCGAAATGCGCACGTTGTTCAGAAGCTCCCCCTCCGGCACCGGTTCGTCCGTCATGGGGTTGATCCCCTGCGCGAGCTTGTCGATAAAACCCTTCGCGTATTCTATTTTTTCAAGTTCGGTCATAAAAACGCTCCCTTTTCTCATCTTTCCGAATATACTATAACATATACACAAAAAAAATGCAACGCCGCGCCTTTAATGCGCAGAAAAGGAAAAAAAGCCCGCGGGGGATTGAAATATCTCCCATTTTTGTGGTATACTGTAAATATAAAAAATCGGCGGACGCCGACAGAAAAACAAAGGAGAATAAACATGACGTTTCAGGAAAAATTTGACGAGCTGAAAGGCAAATACGGCAAAATCGACGAAAGTGCGCTGAGCGAGCCTTTCGCGGTACAGATCAACATGACCGAGGACGAAAGCCAGGGCACGTTTTACGCGGCGTATATGAACGGCTTTTTCGCGGTCGAGCCTTATGATTATCACGACCACACCGCGATGATCACCATCCCCGTCGCGACGCTTGAAGCCGTGCTTTCTTGCAAGGCGGACGCGGTCGCGGAGTTCCTTGCGGGCAAGATCGCCGTCGAGGGCAATCTCGACCACGCGCTCAATCTCGTAAACCTGATGAAAAAAGAAGAAGCTCCCGCAAAGGCTAAGAAGCCCGCCGCAAAGAAAGCCGCGAAGAAGACCGAAGAAAAGCCCGCGGAGAAGAAGGCCCCCGCAAAGAAAGCCGTTGAAAAGGCCGTGAAGAAGGCGGCGGAGAAGGTCGAAAAGAAAGTCGAAGAGAAGACCGAGAAGAAAGCCGAGAAGAAAGCTGAGAAAAAGGCCGAGGAGAAGCCCGCAAAGAAGGCTGAGGAGAAGCCCGCGAAGAAGGCCCCCGCGAAGAAGAAATAAGAGCTGTTGGATATTAGCTGTTAGCCGTTAGCTGTTAGCTGTTAGCCGTTAGCTGTTAGCTGTTAGCCGTTAGCTGTTAGCTGTTAGCCGATAGCTGATAGCTGTTAGCCGACAGCTGATAGCCGATTCAGCAACCGGAAACAGCAACTATCAACAAGCAATTAGAAACAAGCAACTAATAACCGGCAACAAAACAACCGCAGAGACGACATTCGCCGAATCTGCGGTTGATTTTTTACTTCATTACGCCGCGGGGCGTTCGATCGTTTTGAGTGAATTCGTCAAAGCGTTCAGCAGCGGAACGAGCACCCTCATCACGATACCGAGATCCATCGCGGGCAGCTCAGCTTCATCCCAGCCGAGCCTTTCGGCGATACGCACGGGCACCTGCTTATTGTCGATCGCCTCGCCCGGCGATACGAAATCGCTGCAGCCGTAGACGAGCAGCGGCACGTTCGCGCCGGAGTGCGAACCGCTGTGATAGGTGTATACGCCGTTTTCCGGATAAAGATCGCCGGTTTCATGGTCGGCGGTCACGACGACGAGCGTTTCGCCGTCCGCGCGGGCGAATTTCACGGCCGCTTTGATCGCGTCGTCAAAGCCCTTGACCGCATTCGCCGCGTCCGCGACCTTCGCGTCAAAGTGCGCGACGCCGTCCTCGGTGCGGTGCGAATTCTTATCGATATGCGCGCCTTCGACCATCAGGAAGAAGCCGTTTTCATTATCGCTGTTCAGAAGCTCGATCGCCTTGACCGTCATCTCGACGAGCTTCGGCGAAGCGTCCCCCTCGGGCATCTTGGTGCGCCATGTGTCGCCGCTGAACTGACCGAAGGAGCGGGAGCCGGGCTTAAGCGCGTCCATATCCGCTTTCGTTTCAATATAAGTGAATCCCGCAGCCTCGACCGCGTCCTTGTCCGCGGTATCGGTTTTCGCGCCCCAGATCAGGTAGATCTTCGATGCGAGCTGCTGTTTTGTGATCTGCTCCGATTCGCCTCTGTCGTACACGTGCACCGAATAGCCCGCCGGCGTCGCGCCGGTCGTGCTGTCGCTCGTGACGATGCCGGTCTTCATGCCGTGGCTGATCGCGTTCTCGGTGATGATGCGCGGCACGAAGAAGATCCCGAACGGATCGACCGAATACGTGCAGAGCGCGCCGTTGGTGTTGCGCACACCGCAGGAGAGCGCCGTCGCGCCCGCCGCACTGTCGGTGACCGAATCGGAAAGCGAACGGGTGCGGGACTGACCGCGCACGTCGCAGTTCGCATCCATGAACAGCTTATAGCCCTGCTCCTTGGCGAGCTCAAGATGGTTTTCACCCATGCCGTCGCCGATCATCATGATGACGTTCTTGAATTTCTTCGGCTGATTTTCCGCCTGCGCGGCGACGCCGAACGCGGAAAGAGCAAGCACAAGAGCGAGCAAAACGGAAAGAATTCTTTTGGTATTCATAGATTGACTGCCTCCCTGAAATTGAATAACTGTATCATAATATTTTTGCATAATACATGCGCAATCGCCGCTGCTTACGAAAGCCGGATCATTTCGTGAGTTTCAGACTCTTGACCGCGCTCCAGGCGGAATAGAAGTTGACTTCCTCTCTTGTCGCGTATACTCTGACGCGGACATAGTACGTAGAGCCCTTCGTCAGATCGGAAATCGTCTTGGAGAGGGAGACCGCGTATTTTACCGTCACCGTTTTCGCGCCGGTAAAGCTCGAGTTGGTCGCATACTGGATCTGATATCCGGACGCGCTCTCGTTTTTCGTCCACTTTACATTCAAGGAGCCGGCGGTGGAATTCGTCAGAGACGAAATCGAATTGCCGATCAGCCGCACGAACGGTTTTTCGATATATCCGCTGAATGTGTCTTTATTAAACGCCTTGATGAAATAGGTATAAAACGATCCGTTGTCGTCCTTGATCGCCTTGTCGGTGTAGGTCAGCGTGGCGGCGTCTGTGATCGTCGTGATCTTTACCGCGCTGCCGGACTCGGGCTTTCTGTAAACCTCATATCCGGTCGCGCCGGGGACCTGCGTCCATTTGATCACCGCTCCGGAGGCCGTATTTGTCATTGTCGGCGCGACAGAGCTGAGGCAGAGGATCGATTTCGCGGTAAACGCGCCCTTCGTCGTGCTCTTATACGCGCGTACGCCGTAGGTATAGGTCACGCCGGATTCCGCGGTATTATCCGTGTAAGACAGCGTTGCGGCGCTCTCAATCTTCTCAAGCGTCTCATACGAACCGGAACCGGACTTGCGGAAAACGTAATAACCGGTAGCTCCCGCGACCTTTGTCCACGTGACTTTCACACCGCCCACGACGTTTGCGAGCTTCGGCGTGATCGGCGCAAGACGCGTGATCGTCTTCGCCGTATAAGCGGCCTTTTCCGTACCGCGGTAAGAACGCACGGCATAGGTATACACAGTGCCGTTCTCGGCAGTCGTGTCCTCATAGCTCACCGTCGTCTTCGACGTAATTTTTTTCAGGGTCGAATAGCTTGAGGAGCCGGTCTTTCTGATCACATAGTATCCCGTCGCATTCGGATCCTGCGTCCATGTCAGCTTGATTCCCGTCGATGTATTCTCCGCTTTTGCGGTGATCTTCGCAAGAGCTTTCGGAATGGTTTCCGTTCTCGTGCCGCCGCAGACGGCGCAGGTAAAGGTTTTTATTCCTACAACAGTCGTCGTCGGCTTCCTTGTTACAACGCCTTCATCCCAAGTGTGCTCTTCCGTTATCACATGAGACGCGTCGTTTGCGCAGACCTTCTGATGCAGCGTGTCGTCAAGCTTCGTCCAGTCGCCGTATTTATGGCCTTTCGCTTTGACAGACGCGGTTTTCTTCGCACCGCAGACGGTGCAGGTGTAGGTCCTCACGCCTTTTGCCGTACAGGTCGGGCTTTTTGTGATGACGCCGGAATTCCACGCATGGTCTTCATATTCGATATGCGAAGCGTCGTTGGCGCAGACTCTCGAGTGCTGCGCGGCGTCGTAATTCGTCCATGCGCCCCAGCTGTGATCCGTCGCGGCGACGGTGGCGGTCTTTTTCCCGCCGCAGACAGAGCAGGTATATGTTTTCACACCGGTCGCGGTGCAGGTCGGCGCTTTTGTGATAACGCCGGAATTCCATTTATGCTTCGCCTGTTGGACATGCGACGGATCGGTCTCGCAGATCCGCTGATGATAGGTATTGCTGTATTTTTTCCATGCACCCCAGGTGTGCCCCGTCGCAGGAACGGGCTCCGTCATGGTTGCGCCGCAGATAACGCAGGTCAGCTGCCTGACGCCGTCTTCGGTGCAGGTCGGATCCTGAATGACGATTCCGCTGTTCCACGCGTGCTCATCGGGATCCGCGTTGAAATGTTTTTCGGCGCTGCCGAGCGCGCCGTTGCCGGCGGCGATTGTGATCGCGTTCCACTGCTCTTCCGATCCGAAATAATAAACGTCCGTCAGGCCCGTGCAGTTATAAAACGCGTTGCGCTCGATCTGCGCCACGCCGGGATAAATACACACGTATTTCAGGCTCGAACAGCCGTAAAACGCGCAGGTATTGACGACCGAAAGTTCGCCGGGGATCGTCACGCTCTCAAGAAGGGTGCAGTCGGAAAACGCGTATTCCGTGATCGTTCTCGTTTCGTCTTTTATCACATAGATCGAAGGCAGAGCGGCAGAGTCCACTTCAAGCAGATGCGCGCCGAGATACAGAACGCCGTCGGTCCAGTTGGCGGGGTTATTGAAATACGCGGTGTTGTCAAACGCAGAGGTGCCGATGCTCGTCACGGAATCGGGCAGGGACAGCTCGGACAGATTTGTGCAGTTGAAAAACGCCATCGCGCCGATGCCCGTCGCGCCGGCAGGGATCGCAGCGCCGACAAGACTGACACAGTCCTCAAACGCGCTTTCGCCGATCGTCTTCACGCCGCTGCCGAGCGACAGCTCCGCCAGCGCGCCGCAGCCTTTGAAAGCGCCGTTGCCGATGGCTGTTACGCTGTCTGGGATCGAAACGCTCGTAAGGCTTCCGCAATTTGAGAAAGCGTAGCTGTCGATCCCGCCGACGCCGTATTCGATCGTCACCTCGGAAAGACTGCCGCAAAGATTAAACGCGCTGCTTCCGATCTTCGCTACGCTGCCGGGGATCGTTACGCTGCCGAGGTTCGAACAGTTATAAAAAACATTATACCCCATTTTCGTCACGCTGCCCGGGATCGAGACGTTCTCGACCGAGGTGCAGCGGGAGAAGGCGTAGTTACCGAGGCTCGTCACGCCGTCTTCGATCACGACACTGACGATATCGGTCCTGCCGTAAAACGGGGAGCCGGTCGTTTTGAAATTCGTCATATCCCCGGAGCCGGCGATCGTCAGCGTTCCCTCGCCGTCCAGCGTCCAGGTCAGATCCGTGCCGCATGTTCCCTCGGTCTCGCCTTCGCCGTGCGCAACGACAAACAGAGAAGGAAGACCGCCCGCCGCAAATACGCCGAACGGCGCGATCGAAAGGATCATCACCGCAGCGATCACGACAGACAGAATTCGGTTGGCAGTTCTTTTCATAAAGATACCTCCTACAATATATTTTGGTGATGGGCATGGCAGCCATCCATGCCTTTTGCCATCTCAAAGCCGAAGCTGTAGAATGGGTAACGTGGTCTGACTTAAGATAC
>JAFRPB010000193.1 GCA_017429345.1 Clostridia bacterium
CTCACTCCGCCGCGAGGTCCATTCCCTTATCCCGCAGCGTTCCGCGAAGCGAGAGCGCCTTGCGGATGCGGGCGAACGCCGTCTGCCGGAGGAATACCGGCGCCTTTGAACCCCGTAGATTCTTCAGCACGTTTTCGTCCAGCGGTTTCGGATCGCGCACAACAAGAAAGATCTGCGCCTGCGCGGTCTGCCGCGCCGCGGCGAAGAAATTATCGCTTTCGATCGCGTGCAGGTTCGCCATGCCGTCGTATTTTTCGGGCACCGCGTCCGCGTCGGCGGCGTCAACAAACGCTTCGAAGAACGGGAACCTCTGCGCGTAAAGAGAGTCGATAAACGGCGCGTAATCCTCTTTCTTCTCGAATTTCAGCGCCATCGAGCACAGAAAACTCGCGTCCTTATACTCCGCGAAAATATACGGCGCACCGAGCCAGCCGAACATCTGCTGCAATTTCTCGTGCTTTTCCTTCACCAGGCGGTTCATCCGGTCGTTGTATTCGTCGTGGAACAGCCGGTAGGTCTCTTCGTCGAGGAACCAGTATTTTATGTAGAAGCGCTCCAGCAGCTCGCATACCGAGCGGTAAAGCACCTCCTGCAGATAGGATTCGCTGCCGTCGGGCACGCCCTCGCCGTCGCCCAGCACCTTATCATATGCGGCGGCGTAGATATCGTTCCACAGGCCGATGAAGTCCCGCAGGTTCGAAAGCGTCGGCGCGCGTCTGCCGGCCGCCGCGTCGGCCGCGGGAGGCAACAGCGTCTCGTAGACCGCGTAGGGACAACCCGAGGCGAGCTTCGCGTCGCGGAAACATCGGAACGCGAAGCGCATATCTTCGAACGCATCGTTTTCGCCGAACTCGATGCGGCGGTTCTCAAGGAACGCGCGGCGGAACGCCTTCGCCTCGATATGCAGGATCCGCAGAACGAGATTTTCGTATTTCGGAAACTCCGGCACGGGCGCCAGAAGATCGTCGTATTCGCTGAAATGGGAGATGTGCCCCTCGCCGAACAAATAATTGCGGAACACGAGCACGTCCGGCGTTTTTTCAAGCCCGTCGAGATGCTTGATCAGCTCCTCGACCGTCTCGTCGGTCATATAGTCCCGCGCCGACAGAAAAATGACGTAATCGCCCTCGGCGGCGCGCAGCCCCCGGTTCATCGCGGCGTAGCGGTTCGGAAACGTCTCTTCGATGAGATAGAATCCGACGTATTTTTCGACCGCCTCCCGCGCGAGGGCGAGGGACCCGTCGGTCGAGCCGCCGTCGACGATGACGACCTCGAAATCCTCGCTCGTCTGATGGATCAGACTGTCGAGCGCCTTGGGCAGATATTTTTCTTCATTCAGCACGGGGACGATCACGGAAAATTTCGGCATAAGCTTCACCTTAAAACTGCCGGTCTGTTCAAGACCGTATTATTTCAAATCGCTCGGATAGGTTATCTTGATGTTTTCGGGGCTGCCCGGGACCAGCTTCACCGGCAGGCCTGCAAGGCGGAACACCGAGCACGCGTCGGTGACGGCGGCCTTCTGCTCCGTCGTGAGCGAGCGCATCGCATCGCGGAATTTCACCGCGTTGAAACTCTGGGGCGTCTGCGCGTAAAACAGCTCCGACCGGGGCGGCACGTCGTCGATGAATTCGCCGTCCGCGCTGCGGAATACGGTATCCACCGCCGGGATCGCCGTCCCGCAGCCGCCCGCCTCCCGCGCCGCGGCGATATTGTCCGCAATGATCTTCTCATTGATATACGGGCGCACCGCGTCGTGGGTGAGGATCACGCTGTCGCCGTCCACGGGATACTGCGCGAACAGGTAGCCGACGAGCTTTTCCAGCGTTTCGGAGCGGTCCGCGCCGCCGGAGATCACGCCGACGGACGCGCCGGGATAATACCGGGCGATCTCGTCGCGGGCGTACCCGACGTAGTCCGCCGGGACCGCGAGGACGACGCCGTCCACAAGGGGCGATTCGACGAAATGGCGCAGGCTCTTAATGTAGATCGGCTCGCCGCCGACAGAGAGGAACTGCTTCGGGATCTCGGAGCCCATCCGGCTGCCGGAGCCCGCCGCGGGCAGAAGCGCGTAAACCATTTCCTCACCACCTTATAGATATACAGGATATATTTTAGCATATACGCAGGGATATTACAAGATTTATTTTTTTATCTCGTGAAGTCGTGAGATCGTGAAGTCGTGAGATCGTGAAGTCGTGAGATCGTGAAGTCGTGAAATCGGATTTTGGCGGTTGACGGTCAACGGTCGACAGTCGACGGTCGCTTTTTAGACCAAAGACCAAAGACCGAAAGCCGAAAACAGAAGCGCCGAATGCGGCAGGGGCTTTATTGACAAACGATGGAAAACAATTTATAATGCTTTCAAAAGATTTCGGTTTCGCTTCATTTAAAGAAATACTATTGGTGATAATAATGATAAAGACGGTATATTGTCCTGTGAAAAGAGATCAGATAGACGGAGGAGATTGCATATTAATTTGCGATGTTGCTGATAATTTCGTTAAGCCAACCGTTTTGCCGGAAGGAATCGTATGGAATGAAGACCAAAAGCAAAAATGCAAGAATTGCCAGTATCATGATGACATAAGTTAATACATCATCAAGTGTTACATAAACGGTTTGACCGCCTCCCGCAAGGCGGTTTTTTTCATTTCATAACAAAAATCGCGCCCGCAGCATTACAGAGAGGAGAGCGGAGATACATTTCACATTTCACATTTCACTTTCCACCGTTCACTGTTCACCGATCGTCGACGGTCTACGGTCATTTCTAAGACCAACGGCCAAAAACGAAAGGCGAAGACCGGAGATTGAAAACCGCAAACAGATGGACCGGCTGCAGATCACATCTCAGGTCTGCAGTCTCAAATCTCAACCGGCAGCTAATTACCGGCAAACCAACGATATCAAACGAAGATCTGTGACGACGTATACCGCCGGTCCGGGAAGAAAAAAAATCTATTTCCCAAAATTTAAAAAATATTGATTTTGGGAAATAGATTTGTTATACTGACATTGAGGTGAACCGTATGAAACTGATAGAACGCACTCTATATATGGACAAATTGAAAAATGTGATCGGAACGCCGGATATCAAGGTGATCACCGGTGTGCGCCGTTCGGGCAAATCCAAGCTTCTGGAAGCGTTCGCTTTATATTTGAACAATGAGGTTGAAAACGCCAACATCATTCACATTAATTTTAATCTCAGCGAGTTTGAAAAACTGAAGGACTATCATACTCTTAACGACTATATAGAAAACAGATATCGCTCCGGAGCGGAGAATTTTATTCTGATCGACGAGATCCAGATGTGCCCCGGCTTCGAGCTGACGATCAACAGTCTGCACGCATCCGAGAAATACGATATTTATATTACCGGCTCAAACGCATTTCTTTTGAGTTCCGATCTGGCTACTTTATTTACCGGGCGCACCTTTGAGATCAGGGTATATCCGTTTTCGTTCCGGGAATTTCTTACCTACTATGATTTGAATGATGTTTCTTCTGCATTTGACCGGTACGTCGCCGAAGGCGGTATGGCAGGCTCCTATCTTTACAGGGACAGGGAAGAAAAATACGATTATATCGAGGATGTATTCAACACCCTGATTCTGCGTGATATCCGGCAGAAGTATAAAATAAGGAATCCCGTCCTGATGGATAAAATCGTTGATTTCTTAATGGATAATATTTCAAATCTGTCGTCTGCGCGTAATATTGCGGATGCGCTGACGCACAACAAAGATCAGATCAATCACAAAACGGTAGCAAACTATCTGGATTATCTTTGCAATGCGTTCGCCTTTTATAAAGTCAGACGATATGATATCAAAGGCAAAAAGTATCTGAGCACAAATGACAAATACTATCTCAGCGACCACACGTTCCGTTTCGCAAAACTCGGGACGAAAAACCTTGATTACGGCAGAGTATTGGAGAATATCGTAGCCATTGAGCTCCTGCGCAGAAAATATGAGGTCTATGTTGGTGTTCTGTATAAAAAAGAGATCGATTTTGTCGCAATAAAACGTGATGAAAAAATATATATTCAGGTCGCCGATCATATCGACAGCCCCGATACGTTTCAAAGAGAGATCGATCCTCTGCTGAAAATCAAGGACGCATACCCCAAAATCCTGATCGCCCGGACGCATCATGACACATATCAGTACGAAGGGATCCGGATCATTGATATCGGTAATTGGCTGGCAGGAAGCAACTAAAACGATAATCTATACTTCCGAAAGGAACTTCACCGCATGAAACCGCTTCTCAAATATTTCCGCGGGCTGCGCCTGTCGTGCTTTCTCGCGCCCCTGTTCAAGCTGACGGAGGCGCTGCTCGAGCTGTTCGTGCCCGTACTCGTCGCCCGCATGATCGACGTCGGCATCCGAGGCGACGGCGGCACGCCCTATCTTATCCGGCAGTCGCTTCTGATGCTCGCCCTCGGCGCGGCGGGCCTTCTGCTCGCGGTCACGGCGCAGTATTTCTCCGCAAAAGCGGCGACGGGCTTTACCGACCGCATCCGCTCGGCGGCGTTCCGCAACATTCAGACCTGGTCCTATTCGCAGCTCGATTCCTTCGGCATTCCCTCGGTCATCACGCGGCTGACCGGCGACGCGGACCGCATCCAATCGGGCGTGAACCTCACGCTGCGGCTTCTGCTGCGATCCCCCTTCGTGGTGTTCGGTTCCGTGATCGCCGCGCTGACGATCGACAAGGAGAGCTCCCTTGTGTTCTTCGGCACGGTGCCGGTGCTCGCGGTCATCGTCTTCGGCGTGATGCTCGTGAGCATCCGCCTATACGGAAAAGTGCAGACGTATCTTGATAAGATCACGAAATCCGCAGAGGATAATCTGAGCGGCGCGCGGGTGATCCGCGCCTTCCGCGCGGAGAAACGGGAATCCGCCGCCTTCGCGGACGCGGCTTCTGCCCTCGCGAAAATACAGAAATTCACCGGGCGCGTCACGTCGCTGCTCACCCCCTCGACCTATATCATGATCAACGCGGCGACGGTCGTTCTGATTTACGTCGGCGCGCTGCGGGTGGACGGCGGGCGCCTTTCGCAGGGCGAGGTCGTCGCGCTGTATAACTATATGGCAAAGATCCTTGTGGAGCTGATCAAGCTCGCGGACCTGATCATCACGATCACCCGCGCCCTCGCCTCGGCAAAGCGCGTCGCGGCGCTGATCGAAACCAAGGGCGAGGACGAGACCGGCGGCGCGGACGCGATCGAAGCGATCGACGGCGCTCCCCTGCTCGAATTCCGCAGCGTGGGACTGACCTACCGCGGCGCGGCGGAGCCCGCGCTCGAGGAGATCTCCTTCACCGCGGACCGGGGCGAGCGCATCGGCGTGATCGGCGGCACCGGCTCCGGCAAAAGCTCGCTGATTTCGCTGATCCCGCGTTTCTACCGCAGCGACGGCGGCGAAATACGGTATTCCGGCGTTCCGGCGGATGAACTCTCCGTCGGCGCGATCCGGGAAAAGATCGCCGTCGTGCCGCAGCATACCTCGCTGTTCAGCGGCACCGTGCGCGACAATATCCGCTGGGGCAAGCCCGACGCGACGGACGAAGAGATCCGCGACGCCCTCGCGGCGGCGCAGGCGCTCTCGTTCGTCGAAGAAAAGGACGGCGGGCTCGATTTCGTGATATGCGAAAACGGCTCGAATCTCTCCGGCGGGCAGAAGCAGCGGCTGGCGATCGCGCGGGCGCTTGTAAAAAAGCCGGAGATCCTGATCCTGGACGACAGTTCCAGCGCCCTCGATTACGCGACGGATCTGAAACTGCGGCAGGCGCTCGCTTCGCTCGATTACGCGCCCTGCGTGTTCACCGTTTCGCAGCGCACCGCCGCCGTGCGGGACTGCGATAAGATCCTGGTGCTCGACGACGGGAAGATCGCCGGCGCGGGCACGCACGAAGAACTGCTTCAAAACAATGAGATCTACCGCGAGATCCACCTCTCGCAATATCCGGAAGAGGGGGCGGCGCGATGAAGATGAAAAAGAAAAACGACGGCATGCTGCGCCGCGTTTTCGGCTATATCGGCAGATACAAGGCGCCGACGGTGCTCTCCCTGCTGTTCTCGTTCCTTTCCGCAGCGCTGATTTTGCTGCTGCCCGTGATCTTCGGCAGAATGATCGACCGGATCGTCTCCCCCGGCAGCGTGGACCTGCAGGGGATGCTGCCCCTGATCGGGCAGAGCGCCGCGATCATCGCGGCGACCGCGCTTCTGCAGTGGCTGCAGAATTTTCTGAACAACAAGATCACCTCGAACGTGGTGCGGGATATCCGCATCGACGCGATGGCCCGGATCGAGCGCCTGCCGCTGTCGTATCTCGATACGCACCCGCACGGCGACCTGATCAGCCGCGTTGTCTCCGACACCGACACGCTCTCCGAGGGGCTGCTGCTCGGCTTCTCGCAGCTGTTTTCGGGGATCACGACCGTGATCGGCACGCTGATCTTCATGTTCACGCTGAACGCGAAAACGGCGCTCTGGGTCGTGCTGATCACGCCGCTGTCGCTGTTCACGGCGCGCTTTATCGCCCGCCGCACCCACGCGATGTTTCTGAAGCAGTCCGAGGCGAAGGGCGCGCTGACCGCGTTCATCAATGAACGCCTCGGCAGTCAGAAGACCGTCAAGGCCTTCAGCAAGGAGGCGGACAGCGCCGACGAATTCGACGAAAAGAACGGCCGTCTCACGGGCTTTTCGCTGCGGGCGATCTTCTTCTCGTCCCTGGTGAACCCCACGACGCGCTTCGTCAATTCGATCGTCTACGCCGTCGCCGCGCTCACCGGCGCGATTGCGGTCCTCGCGGGGGGCGGCGCGCTGACAGTGGGCGGCTTCACCTGCTTCCTGAGCTACGCGACGCAGTATACGAAGCCCTTCAACGATATCTCCGCCGTTATCACCGAGCTGCAGAACGCCCTCGCCTGCGCGAAGCGCGTGTTTGAGCTGATCGACGCGCCGCCGGAATCCGCAGACAAAAATACCGCCGCGATCGGTACCGCGGCGGGCAAGGTGGAATTCCGGAACGTCAGCTTTTCTTACGACAAGTCAAAAAAGCTGCTTGAAAATATCAGCTTCACCGCCGAGGCGGGACAGCGCGTCGCGATCGTCGGTCCCACGGGCTGCGGCAAGACGACGCTGATCAACCTGCTGATGCGCTTCTACGACGCGGACGCGGGCGAGATCCTGATCGACGGAAAAAGCATATACGAAATGCCGCGTGAAGATCTGCGGCGGCAGTTCGGCATGGTGCTGCAGGAGACGTGGATCAAGAACGCTTCGATCCGCGAAAATATTACGATCGGCAAGCCGGACGCGACAGACGAGGAGATCAAAGCCGCGGCAAAACTGAGCGGCGCTTACAGCTTTATCCGCCGCCTGCCGAAGCGCTTTGATACGGTGCTCGGCGCGGACAGCGACGGCCTTTCGGAGGGGCAGAAGCAGCTTCTCTGCATCACCCGCGTGATGCTCGCCCCCGCGCCGATGCTGATCCTCGACGAGGCGACCAGCTCCATCGACACGCGCACCGAGCTTCTCGTGACTGCGGATTTCGACCGTCTGATGCAGGGGCGCACCTCGTTCATCGTCGCGCACCGCCTGTCGACGATCCGCGGCGCGGACCTGATCCTCGTGATGAACGACGGCAATATCATCGAGCAGGGCACGCATGAAACGCTCCTCGCCGCAGGAGGGTTTTACAAGAAGTTGTATGAGAGCCAGTTTGAAAGATCCTGATTTATCGACGTCTTCGACCTCTCAATAATTCGGAATGCTGAATTCGGAATGCTGAATTCGGAATTCGGAATATCGGTGCGGTCGCAAGCGACACGCCATTATAAAATATCAGACTCTTTATTCTGTGCGCAAAGGCGGGTTATCATTTGACTTCCCATAGCTCTTTGAGTTTTGACACTTTTTTTATTAAGAGCAAAGCGAGTAATATTCTTGTCGAATGTATAATTCAAGTCGCGAAGCGACTTCCGAACCTCCTACTTCCTCCTTCCTACTTCCTCCCTGAAAAAAAACCGAAGGGTCTGGCAGCAGAGCTGCCCGACCCTTCGGTTTTTTACGCTGCCGCGACCGCGGTAAGAATACCCTTTGAAATACCGTCAAGCTTCGCGGCGATTCTTAAGATCGAACGCGCGTCGCCGGCTTTCACTTTCGCGTCGCCGGTGATATCGGCGGCTTTCGAAAACGCGCCGTCGAGGGCGTCGAGCTTTGCCGAGGCGCGCAGGGCTTTTCTCGCGTCGCCTGCCGTTGCCTTCCCGTCGCCGTCCGTGTCGCCCGGAACGATGACCGTATACGCTGCGCCGTCCGCAGCTTTCACGATCGCGCCGGTACCGACCTTTTTCTTTGCGTCAAGCTCCCTGCCGTCCGCGCCGAGAACGTCCGCATTACCGCCGAGCAGATCTTTCAGCTCATCCGGCGAAAGCCCCGGCAGGATCGCGATCTGCTTTGTGTTTTCATTCACGACCGCTTTCTCCTCGTCCTTCGATCCGATCCCCTGCTGCGGTTCGTCGACGGGAAGAGGCAGCTCGGGCAGATCGCCGGTCCAGTTATAGTGGATCGCGGCGTTCAGAAGCTCCGTATTGCTTTGGTCGATCATGATATTATTCCATTCTTCCTCGCTCCCGGCATAATACACGTCGGAAAGCTTTTCGCATTTGGTAAAGGCGTATAGTTTTATTTCCTTCACGGATTTCGGGATCAGGATCTGCCGCAGGCCGTCGCAGCTTCCGAATGCGTTGATCCATATGATCGTGACTCCGTCGGGGAACGCAACGCCCGTCAGTCTGTCACAATCGTAAAACGCGTCGTTTCCGACGTCCGTAACGCGGGCGGGGATCCGAAGATCCGTCAGCTTCGGGCAGTCGTCAAACGAATAATCGCTGATGACCGTAATCCCGGCGGGGAGCTTCAGCTCCGTCATCGACTCACAGCCGAGGAACGTGTAATCGCCGATCCACGTTACGCTGTCCGGGATCTTGACGGACTGAAGCGAAACGCACCTGTAAAACGCATACCGCCCGATGCTTTTCATGCCGTCCGGGATCGTAACTTCCTTCAGCTCCGCGCAATCATAAAACGCATGTGAGGCGATACTCTCAACACCCTTTTCAATGATAACTTTCTTGATATCCAACCTGTGCTCCTGCGTCCAGCGCGAGGAAGCTTCCATATCGCCCGTACCGCTTACGGTCAGGGTGCCGGCGGCGTCCAGCGTCCACGTCATAAAGCTGCCGCATTCGCCGGAATCAACGACGTCGGCTGCAAAGGCGGCAAAATGTACCGTGCCGAACGCAAACACCAGCGCAAGAGTCAGGGAAAGGATCCTACCGAGTTTCTTTTTCATGACAAAACCTCCATAATATTATACGTCAATAATGACCTGCTTAACGACGCCGAAGATATTCGCTTCGCCCGTCTCGAACTGGGCGGCGGGAATGATGATCGGTTGATAGCTCGGGTTCGCAGGTGAGAGAACGACCGTGCGGCCCTGCTGTGAGAACAGCTTCAGAGTCTCCTCGTAGCCGTTGATGCGGCAGGCGACAATATCGCCCGGCGCAGCGGTATCCTGCTTGCGGATCACCACTTTGCAGCCGTCGGGGATCCCTTTGCCGATCATGCTGTCGCCGTGTACGCGCAGCGCGAAGTATTCATGCGGATTCGGCAGCAGGACCGGCTGATAGTCGATGATCTCCGCAGCCTCCACCGTCGGATAGCCCGCCGGGATATCTCCGTATACCGGGATCACCCCCGTGACGGGTACTTTTTCCTCCGGCTCGTCGCGCGGGAGCGTGCTGAATACGTCAAGCGGCACGTTGAAAAACGCGGCGATGCGGCTCAGGGTCGGCAGATCGGGCTTGCGCTGACCGCGTTCATACATGCTCACCGTACTGAAGGACATCCCGAGCTTTTCCGCCAGCGTTCCCTGCGTCAATCCTTTTTTCACGCGCAGCTCCTTCAGCTTTTTACCGAACTCATTCATAGAAAACTCCCCCGTATATGATTTATGATTCTATTATATTTACGCTATGTGAAATTGTCAAGCCCTATTCAGGAAAATCAGAAAATTTGTTCGATTTTTTTTAAAAAACCTATTGACATTCTGCACGCAATGTGTTATCTTGTAATTGCACGATACGTGCGCAACGCGTTGCACAAAATAAATCGTATATCAGAAAGGAAAATAAAAAATGAATAACATCAATCGAAGAACAGGCAATTACGAGGAACGCGGCACGACGCCGCAGATGAGAAGGATCCTGACCGGCGCGCGCCTGAAAAATCTGCGCGGAGATACGCCGCAGTATAAAGTAGCGGAAAAGCTCGGCGTTTCCGTTTCATGTATTTCGATGTATGAGAACGGCAGACGCGTTCCCAGCGACGAGAAAAAGCGGATCCTCGCCGGGATGTATTCCAGATCGGTCGAAGATATTTTTTTTGCCGACTGACTGCACGTGACGTGCAGGGATTTTTCAAAAACGGCGCAGAATCGGCTGAAATAAAAAAAATCGGCTGTGAGTAAAGGATCGGAGGATTATGGAAACAAAAGAATATCTTGAACAGGTAAAACAACTGGACGCGGAGATTCGTTTCCGTGAGGACGAGATCATCGTTCTGCGCGGACGAGCCGAAGGTATCACCTCCGCGCAGAACGACCGGACAAAGGTAAAATCGTCACGCGCGGAGGACCGCCTCGACGCAGTCCTCGATCTTCTCGACAGGCAGATCGCCGCGCAGCGCGAAGCCGTTTGCCGGCTGAATGAAAAAATCGTTGAAATCTCCGACGAGATCACAAAGCTTGACAATCTCGACGAGGTGATGTGCCTGACATACCGCTTTATCCGGCTTCTGCCGTGGAAAGACGTATCGGAAACGATGGGGATCTCGGAGCGGCACCTGCAGCGCATCTGCGCCCGCGGCGTCGCGCATCTCGATGAGCTTCGCAGTAAAATCTGATTTAACGGCACAGCCGTTAAATCAGATTTTACAGGCATTAGGCATTGGGCATTAGGCAATAGTCCTGTCAAATATACGCCGCACGCCTTGGCAAGTTACCTAATGCCTATTGCCTACTGCCTCTTGCCTTGCATTTCGATAAATCAGCATTTCCTCCTCCTCGAAACAATTGACAACCGTTCCGTCTATATGTTAAAATAAACCTGTCAAAAAACGGGCCGCCGCGGAAGACGCGGAGCGGTCCGGCAAAAACCAACGGAACGGAGAAATGACCATGCAAACGAAATATCATCTTTTACGCCGTGCGGTATGCGTGCTGCTCACCCTCGCGTTGCTGTTCGGCTCCGCTGTGCCCGCCTTCGCGGAAGAAGCGGACGGCAAAAACGAAACTCCCGTGATCTTCGTCGCGGGATTCGTCTCCACAGATACGGTGGATCAGGAGACCGGCGAGGCGCTGTTCCCGCCGACCTCGAAGACCATCCGCAAGGCGGTGAAGGACGCCGTGAAGCCCGTGCTGAAAAGCGCGCTGCACGGCGAGTTCCGCGGTCTTGATTACCCGCTGAACAAGGCTGCGCTGAGTCTTCTGGACGGCATCCGCTGCGACGAGAACGGCGACCCGATCAGCGAGCGCACCGGCACGGCGTACCGCCGACCCACGCCGGAGCAGATCCGCGCGACCTATCACGAAGACGTGGGCTACACCGCCGCGGACAGCATCTATTACAGCTACGACTGGCGGCTGGATATGCACATCCTGGCGGATCAGCTGCACGATTTCATCGAATACGTGCTCGAATGCACCGGCGCGGAGAAGGTGGATATCATCGCCTACAGCATGGGCACCTGCGTCACGACTTCTTATCTGTATACCTACGGCAGGGAGTATCTTGACAGCGTCGTGATGTATCTCGGCGCGCTGAACGGCTCCGGCGCGTGCGGCGACCCGTTCAACAACCATCTCGGCATGGACAGCGAGTCCCTGATGGCTGCGGTCAACGCGCTTCTGCGTGTGGACGTCAAAAAAGAGATGATCGCCGCGCTGGCGGATATCCTCTATCAGGAGGGCGTGCTCGACGCGACCGTCTGTATCGCCGAGAAGGTCCTCGACCGCGTGTTCGACGAGCTTTACCGGCAGTCCATGCCCTACGTCTTCGGGCGCATCCCCGGCTTCTGGGCGATGATCCCCGCGGAAAACTACGACTACGTGCGCGAGACCTTCTCCGCCGGCGTCGTGACCGACGTTTTCTATGAGAAGGTGGATTATTATCACGAGGCGCAGGCCGCCCTGCCGGAGACGATCGAGCGCCTGTCGGAGGAAGGAATGAAGCTCTCCATCGTCGCGAAATACGGCTATCCGCTGGCGCCGATCGTGGAATCGCGCGAGGCGGAGTCGGATTTCGTCGTTGAGCTGAAATATACCTCCCTCGGCGCGACGTGCGGGAATTACAACGAGACGCTGCCCGAGGATTACGTCCAGCAGGCGCACACCGATAAGAATTATATCTCGCCGGACAGAAAGATCGACGCATCTACCTGCGCGTTCCCCGAGCGCACGTGGTTCATCAAGAACTCGAGCCATCTTGGCACGCTGACGGGCGACACGAGCTGCGAGAACGGTCTGCTGCAGTATCTCGTGGCGAGCGACGTGCAGCCGACGGTGTGGGACAACCCGGATTATCCGCAGTATCTGAGCTATTTCGACGACGGCACCCTCGCGCCCCTGACGGCGGAGAACGATTGGTCGAGCCTCGGCGATTACGCGAAGAAGGACAGCATTATCGAGCGGTTCAAAAAGATCTTTGAGGATATCCGCCGCCTGTTCGAGCTGCTGTTCAGTTTGATGAAGGGATGATTGATTGTCTGGGGATTCTGTTTGCGGATATCGGGGATCGGGGATCGGATATCGTGCCGGAACCGCAGCTCGAATCATAAAATAAACTCCGCAAAACCGGTATAGGGCAAGAACAGTCGATTTTACAGGCACGATTCGCGAAATCCGATATCCGATATCCGAAAAACCTGATTTGCCGCTGCGCGGCAGATCAGGTTTTTCTTATTTCATCCCTCAATTTCGACAGTGCGCGGGTCTCAAGGCGCGAGACATAGGAGCGGGATATGCCGAGCTTTTTCGCCACTTCCTCCTGTGTCATCGGCTTTCCGCCGGAAAGGCCGTAACGCATCGTCAAAAGCTCCTTTTCCCGTCCCTCGGGCATACGCTTCAGCACCGCGCGCAGGGCGGTCAGTTCCTCGCGGCGGATCATATTCTCGACCGCGCCGTCCTCGGTGAACAGAACGTCGCTGACCGTCAGGGGGTTGCCCTCGCCGTCGCTTTCGATCGGGTCGTTCAGAGACACGTCGGAGCCGTGCTTCGCGCGGGAGCGGAAATACATCAAAATTTCGTTCTCAATGCACCGCGCCGCGTAAGTCGCAAGGCGCGTCCCCTTCGCGGGGTCGAAGCTCGCAATTCCCTTAATAAGACCGATCGTACCGATGGAGATCAGATCGTCCTGCTCTCCGTTCTCCGAGTAATACTTTTTTATCACATGCGCCACGAGCCGAAGATTGCGTTCGACGAGCTCGTTTTCCGCCGCCTTGTCGCCCCGCATCTTGCGCTCGAGCAGGGCGGCCTCCTCTTCTTTGGTGAGCGCCTTCGGGAATACCCCGTAATCGCTCAGGTGCAGCGCGAAAAACAACAGGTCGCCGAGAATATGAAGATCAAACATATAACAGCCTCCCGATCGGATAAATACGCTTTTTGAAAGACGCAGCCCGACAGGAACGCCGAACATCAAAAACGCCTCCGGGATATCGTATGCCCCGGAGGCGTTGTCCTATGTTTATTTGTCGTGAGATCGTGATGTAGTGAAGTCGTGAAATCGATGTCGGAGCTCCGATTCCCGATCCGCTGCCTTACTGTTCACTTCTCACTTTTCCCTGTTCACTTTTTTCCTTTTCCCTTTTTCCTTTTCCCTGTTTTCCTGCGGCGAAGCCGCTTTCAAAGGGCGGGGTCCGTCGGGAGGATTTATTTCAGATAGGTATCCTCATATTCGTTCAGCAGGGCGCCGACGCGCTCCCAGCATTCGGGGTCGTACCCGAGCTCGTGGCCGGAATTGGGGAAGCTGACGAATTCATGCTTGACGCCCGCGGACGTGAGAAGCGCGTCCAGCTTCACGGCGTTGGCGTAAGGAACGAGCGTATCCTGCTCGCCGTGGGCGATCACGGTCGGCACGGAGCTTTCAGTGACGTAGGAAACGGGCGAGACCTTTTCGATCGCGGCGAGCCACGCGTCGTAATTGCCGCTGCGCGCCCGGTATTCTTCCTCAGTCAGCTTCACGCCGCAGAGCTTGCTCAAAAGATCCAGCATCGCTTCCGGCTCGCCGATGGCGTTGCCGTCAATGAAGCCGGGATCGGCAAGATCCGTCGGCCCGCAGTAGCTGACGACCGCGGCGGGGGCGATCGGCGAAGTATCGGCGCGGGAATACGCATAGAGCAGCGCGAGGTGCGCGCCCGCGGAAACGCCGGTAAACAGCGCTTTTTCCACCGTGATGTTTTTCTGTTCGGCGACCTCTTTGACCTTTATAAGTGCCGCGTCGATATCCTCGAGGATCTCTTCACAGTGGCTGTCGTCGGAGATATAGCGGTAGTTCAGCGCAGCGACGACGTATCCGCGCGCGGCGGTATTCTTGAGATAGCTCCCGAAGTCATCTTTATCGCCGCCGACCCACGCGCCGCCGTAGATGAAGAAGACGAGGCCGCGGGTCGTGCCCTGCGCGTTTTTGGGCAGCATGATATTGACCTGCGCGCGCTCATGTGCTCCGTAGGTGTACTGGACCGGTCTTACGGTCACGAGCAGCCCGGAGAAAAACGCGATCAGGGACATGAAAAACGCTGTGATCTTCTGAAGAAATGCCTGCATGATGATGCCTCCGAATTTGTAGATTATATTGATAATATCACATTACGAACGGGTTTGCAAGTCGACGGTAGTCAGATGTGAAATGTGAGATGTGAGATGTGAAATGCCATTTCTCTTTTCACATTTCACTTTTCACTTACAACTGCGGCGCAGCCGCACACTTTTCACTTTTCACTTCTCACTTTTCACTTTTTTCTTTTCACTGCTGCGAAAGCAGCCTCAGCCAATACGCCACGCACGAGGCGAAGCCGTGGCAGCAGGAGGCAAAATCGGTCATATTCTCCCAAAGCGTGCCGGTCTTTTCCGCCATCGGCAGGAAGAACGAGCGGATCTCGCGCTTCAGGCGCTCGTGTTCCCCGTTCAGATACAGGATCTCGAGCCGCAGGTAGTTGCCGATAAACGCGTTCGAAACGGGCACGTCGGGGAATTCCTTCTCGGGGTCGCGGTCGGGGCCGAAGCGCGTCAGCATCAGCTCGTAGAGCGCGGGATACGTTTCGGGCGTCGCGACGCCGGTGAAAAACGCGTAATACTGCGCCGTCTCGGTGTGGTTTTTCGTAACGCGCAATTCCCCGCCGACGCGCTCCGCGTTGTCGATAAAGAACGTGCCGTCAAAGGCAAGTTCCCGAATTGTCTGTTTGATCCATTCGGCTTTTTTGATAAACGCGTTATCGTTGTAAAGCCCGCCGAGGGTTTCGAGAAATTTCGCGTAGAGCATATTCGTGGGGAAATTCACGTCCTGCACGAAGTCGTTCGCCTTGCTCCATTCGACGAACACCCAGCTGTCGAGTTTTTCGAGAAGCCCGGACGTGTTCTCGTACTTTTTAAAGAACTCCGCGAGGGCGTACATTTTCTCCTTCGCCCGCGCGATCAGGTCTTCGTCGCCGCTGCGTTCGCGGTATTCCGCGAGCTGCAGAAGATACCACATCGCCCAGTTCGGGATATAGCAGCCGTCCGGGTGATCCGAGGGATAGCACATCGGCAGCATCCCCGCGGGCAGATCCGCAAAGGAATCCTCCATGATGAAATTCTCAAGGAATGCCTTTTCGACGCGGCTTTTGCCCGTAAGCGCGTATTCGGTGCGCGAGGTGAAAAAGCTGTCGCAGAGCCAGCCCGCTCGCTCGCGCGAGGGGCAGTCCATAAAGATATCCGTCGCGTTCTGCCGGAAGGTCTCGACCGCCGCGTCGTATATTTTCTGCAGCTCTTTGTCGGGCATCGCGCATTTTTCCGCAAGCCCCGCCGCGGGAAAATGCTCGCAGAGCTGCGCCACCTGATCGATCACGCAGGCGTCGCCCATGGAGATGATCTGAATATAACGGTAGGTGTAGGGCTCGAACGACAAAAGCTCATAGCGCCTGCCGCCCTCAAGCTGCCAGCGGACAACGCAGGCGGTGGAATCCGCGCCGGGATCGAGCGTTCCGTCCCCTCTCAGGTGCTCGTTGAACACCGCAAAAACGGTCGTATCCGCTTCCGGCTCGACGGACAGCCGGATATAACCGGTGGTATCAAGCCCCATATCATAGAGCGCGAACTCCCCCGCGTTCAGCCGGACGGGCAGCGGTGGCAGCGGTTCGTCCTTTTCGACGACGGCTTTCAGCGCGTAAAGCTCGTTGACGACCTCAATCTCCAGATCCTCCTGCCGGAAGCCCTTCAGCGTTTCACAGATCCCGTTCAGAGAACGGTCCCGGAAGACGCGGCGCGGCTCGGGCGCAGGGACCATACGCCCCGCGAAGCAGACGCATTTCGCGTCGCGACGCTCGTAGTCGCTGCGCAGCGTATCGCGGGCAATGAATCTCTTCTCCCCCGCGGAAGCGAGCGCGACCTGCGCGGGACAAAAATCGGGATCCTTGAAAATGCGGTCATATTCTTTACCGAAAACGTAACTCTCCGTAAAGGGACGCTGGAACGAGAACCGCTGCACCTTCTGCACCCGCGCGGTATATGCAAAGCCGTCGAACGGGACGTCGGAACCGGTCGCGAACAGGACTTTGCCGTCCGATATGACCTCGGCGCAGACGAAGGGCGGCTGATCGGTAAGATAAAAGCTGTTGACGTTGTACCCGGCGCAAAGGATGCAGAGAAGATCCCGCTCCCCCGTCAGATACGGCGCAAGGTCGATCTCGTCGGCGCGGAAAAAGCCGTGTCCCGCCCGGGCGGGACCCTGCGCGACGAATTCGCCGTTCAGAAAAATCTGATAATCGGAATGCCCCGCGATGCGCAGGACCGCTGCCCTGCGCGCGGGCAGCTGCGCCCGCAGAAGCAGGGAATAATTCATTTCCTTCTCTTTGTCTTTCGCCCATACGGGCGTTGCCTTTGAAAATGCATACGGTTTCATATTGTTCCTCCAAAAAAATCCCGCTTGCCCGGCGCGCTTCGTCTGATCGCGCAAAGGGCGGGCGGGATTTGGTCTTGTGTGTTGCTTTTTTAGTTTTGCGTGTTGCGTTTTGCGTTTTGCGCAGTGTGCCCGACCGGGCCGCGCGGCAAAGCCGCTGTGGTTGCGGGATGCGTTATTTCAGCGGGAACTGCAGATTATCATCGTCGCCGGTGCGGTTGTTATACAGAACGTCCTGCGCCATTTCGACGAGGGACGAGCCGGGCGGGATGAGCTTCTGTACCGCCTCGATCTTCCGCTTTTCTGCGATTTTCTCAAGCTTTTTCACGACGCCGGTCAGCACGATATTCTCCGTCGTCTGGGGCGGGAACGGACCGTTGCCGGGATAGATGTGCCGCAGGATCGCGAACGCGACGTCGGCGACCTTCTTCTCTTTCGCCTCGGCGCGCTGTTCGGGCGAGAGCGTTTTCCACACCCCGCCGAACTTTGCCGCGGTCGAAAGCTTCAGCTTCAGAGCCTTGCGGCAGGCCGGACGGATCGCGAATTTAAACTTCTTCAGCTTGTCGACGGGCAGCGGGCCTTCGGCGAGTTCCATAAACGCATCCGGATCCTTCGCGCCGAGGGGCAACAGCTGTTCGAAGATGCCTGGAAAATTGATCGGGTAAAGATACTCGTGCGGCGTTTTGCCGCCGGTGTCCACGCCTTTCAGGGTCTCGATTCCAACGCACGACACGCTGCAGACTCCTTCGTCGGCGTCCACGTCGACGCGCCGCATCATCGCCGCGGAATTCGCGAGGGCGATCGTGGCGATATCGTAGAAATACCGTCCCCGATCATCCTCATACTTGCGGATCGAGTGCATATGCGTGTGCCCGGTGAAGACCGCGTGCACGCCGTATTCGCACATGATCTCACGCAGCTCGCGGTAGCCGCCGTACATTTCGAAGTCGGCGACGTGGGCGTAGACGTCCATCGGCGGGATCACCGGGTGATGCGTCGCGAGAAGCACGGCGTCCCCGGCGGCGCGGGCGGCCTCCAGCTCAGTTTTCAGCCACTGAACGCCGTCCTCGAACAGCCCGCAATGGCTTCTGCCGTTGCCGTTGTCGTCGATCATGATAAGGCGCGCGCCCTCGCAGAGCTGCACGACGTAAGAGCGGCTTTCGCGGTGCACGGAGATCGCCTGTTTCGGGCCGTAATCAAAGTAGTAATCGAACAGCTCCGCCTTGCGCATAAAGGGGATCGGCTCGGTCCCGGTCTCGGTATAGCGGCAGGCGCCGAAGCCGTTCTCGTCGTCGCCCGCGCCGCAGTAATCGTGCGTGGCGTTGATGACGTAGACCTTTTTGCCCGCTGCGGTCAGCTTCTCGCATCGCGCGCGGAATTCCTCGTGGGAATTGAGATCGCCGTTGTTGACGTTGTCGCCGGTGAATACGACCGTATCCGCCGTGTCGTCCGCGAGGATCTTATCAAGAAACGAATCGAGGATCTGCGGGGTCGCTTTCAGCGCGATCTGATCGCCGCGCTCGCGCAGGGTGATGGGTCTGCCCTCCACCCAGTTGCGCGGGGAAACGTAATGCACGTCCGTCAAAAGGTAAAACGAAGCCTTTCTGCTCATGCGGCTGTCCTCCTGATTGTTTTTTTCTTATGCTTCGGGCTCTTCCGCGCCTTCGGTGTCGATGCTCGCGACGTAATCGGAGACCGCCGCGCTTCTGCGCTCGGAAAGCTCGTAATACATCTTCGCGCGTTTTTTCTTGTCGATGGGCCACAGCATCTTCGGCAGGATGCCGAGCGCGCCGGTGACCGTGGGCATGATCGCGCAGAGGATGAACAGCCAGCGCTTGGTGCGCTCATCCTGCGTACCGACCTTTTTGCCCTGCTCGTAGCCGATCGCCTTCATGATGAAGTTCTGCACCGTGCCCTTGACGACGCCCTGCAGACGGATGACGAGGTTCTTCGCCACGCCCGTGGTCGCCTCCATACGGAAGCCGCTCTTCCACTCGCAGTAGTCCATCGCCTCGTTCCACAGGTCCGCGTTGATGACCTTGTTGACGCCGAACAGGAGCTTGCCGAAGAATTCGCGGAAGCCGTAAGCGGTCAGCATCGGGCCGAGCTTCATATAGTTCCGGTTGATGATGCCGACGAGGAAGAAGCCCAGCCAGCACATATCGCCGTACATATCCGCGCCGACCCACAGGAATTTCGGTGAGAAGCGCTTGCGCAGCGGCGCAACGAAGGCGTAGGAGATCGAACCGACCGGTCCGGAAATACCGCTGACGAGCGCGCGCAGGGTGTTGATCATACTGTTTTCGCCGAACACGTCGATCCAGTAGTTCTGCTCGCCGGTACCGACGGAGAAGTTTGCGAGGAATTCCGACAGGCACATCAGCAGAACCGGGTAGTTCGTGACGATCGCCTTGAAGCCGGTCTTGATATCGGGCCGTTCGATCGACTGCGGCACGCGCTCCTTCGAAACAAGGAAGAACCAGAACGTGAACGCAGAGGAGATCAGCGCCGTCGAAACGCCCATGCCCATAAAGATCGAACGCAGCTTCACGTTCCATCTGCCGGTGGTGACCATGTCGTACAAGAAGCCGAACACATAGCCCGGGATATCCTCGCCCATGTAGCCCGTCAGGAGCTCGGCGAGGGTAATTAATCGCACACGTTCGTTGGGGTTGGGCGTGATCGTGCTCATATAGCCGCTTCGGGCGACGCCGGTGAAGGTGCCCGCCGTTTCGGTAATGACGTTGAACACGAAATAGAAGATCAGCTTCGGGATGTAGGTGCCCGCGGTATTCGGGAAAAAGTACGGCAGGAACCAGTACAGAAGACCGATCAGTGAGAGCGGGATCTGCATCATCACGAGATACGGGCGGAATTTGCCGATCCTTGTTCTGGTGTTGTCCACCAGCGCGGAAATGAAGACGTCGTTGATCACGTCCCACGCGCCGGTGAAAAGGTTCACGATACCGGCGATACCGAAGTCGATGCGCACAACGTCCCAGATATAGCGCTCGTTATAGCCGCTGATGTTGAACGCGTTGGAAAAGTCGTTGAACAGATAGGCGACGGTCTCTTTCGTGCCGACGTAGTTATAGCTGCGGTAGATGTTCGAGGTCAGCTGTTTTTCGTCGATCGAAGCGTGCGCCTGCTTGTTTTCGTCAGCCATTCGTCGTTCCCTCCGTTTCCGCTGTGATACGGACGGTCATCTCGTCCGAATAGGTATGGCCGCTGCAGTCGAGCGTCACTTTAACGGTCACGGGACCGGAGACCGCTTTTAGTACGGTGATCATGCCGTGCTCGTCGATGCTCACCGCGTCGGGCGCGCTCGTCTCATAGGTCAGGGTGTAGTCTTCTTCCTTCGTTTCCTCGGGAACGCGCAGATCCGTGATCAAATGCACCGAGGTGCCGACCGCGGCTTCGACCTCCTTGAACGGGAACTGAACGCCCGTTTTCACCATTTCGAGATCCGTGATATAGACGTTGATCTCGTCGGTGTATACGTGCCCGTCATACTCGAGCTTCATGCCGACCGTGATCGGCTCATCCTTGTCGTGTCTGCCGTGTACGTGCAGCACGACCTCGTCGTCGACCTCCATGAGATCCGGCACGGAATAGGTGAAGGTCAGGTTGAAGTCCTTACCCTTTTCGGCGCCGTCGTTCACCGAGATCTCGACCGGCAGCATCTCGATATCGTCGTGCGTGACCGCGATATCGCCCTGCGTGAAGCGCGCGCCGTACCACTTGAAGTCGATATGCTGCGTCGTTTTATAAGGCAGACTGACCTCGACGGGCTCGGCGGAGAGCGCCGCATATTCGCCGGCAAAGCGGACAGCCGCGGAAATATCATAGGTGCGGACGATCTCGACGGAGCGCAGCCGGTCGGTCAGGCGGTCGATCTTAAAACGCATCGAGACCGCCGTCGGCGTGATATTCAGCCCGTCGACGGAGGCGGCGGGAGCGATCAGCTCGAGCACGCCCTTGCAGACGTCGCCGTTTTTCAGCGCGTCCGCATCCACGGACGCGGGATCGACCGTAAAATCGATCACGTATTCGTCGCTCTTATACGTCCCGTCCGTATTGAAAAGACTATCGGGATCGTAAGGATAATCCAGCACGTCGCCGCTCCCGAGCTCCAGCACGGGAACGTTCTCAGCGTCCTTCATCAGCACGCCGGACCCGGACGGATAGAGCGCAGCGACCTTGCCCGCGGCGTTATCTCGAATAAAGCGGACGATATTGGCGTCGGCGTCGGGCAGCGAGATCTGCATATCTCCGCCCAGATCCACGTCGGTGCGCCAGCTGCCCTCCGCCTCGTCCGAGACGATCGCCTCGGCGTAAAGACGCTCAACGTAAGCGACGGCCTCCTGAGCCGTTTCGGGCAGCTCGGTCACGGACTGCTTCTGCGGCACGTAAGGCAGCCAGAACTTGTCTTTTTCAAACTCGTGCTTCGCGTAGAGGGCGAGGCTGCCGAAGCAGATCCCCAGCAGCACGATCACGATGAAGACGATCAGAAAGATCTTCAATCCTTTTTTCATCGGTTTTGCGCTCACTGCTCTTTCCCCTCCTCTTCCGCTTTCAGCGCTTCTTCCAGCGCCTTCAGGCGTTCTTCGCGTTCCTCTTCGCTCTCAAAGACGGGCAGCGGCAGGGAGTCAAGGTCGACTTCGCCCTTGCGGACCTTTTTCAGAAGCTCCCGGCGTTTCGGATCGAACTCTCTGTAGACCGGCTCGATCCCCTTTTTGAGGACCGCCTTATTCAGAAGAAAGATCGCAAGGAACATCGCCAGCGCCGCCAGCGCGCCGAAGCCGAGCTTCACGGAAGCCGTTTCGGTATCCGCCGTTGTGAACTTCATCACCGGGACGGCGATCTGCGCCGCGGCGGAAACGATCATGCCGACAAAGGCGGTATTCTTCATGAACTTCGCGCTCTCCGTGAGTTTCAGAAAACCCACGATCAGCGCCGCAAGAATCAGCACGTCGAGCAGGGCGATCACGACGAAGAAGACCGCGGGCACGAACGACGCAAGCGTCGGCTTCGCAAGCAGCGCGCTGCCGAGAAACGCCGGCAGCTTCATAAGAAGCCCGCCGGTAAAGCCCTGAACGACGCCGATAATGCCGACGGAGAACGCGCCCTCGTACAGCGGCACGTGATATTTTGTTTCGATAAACGGTGCGAGCAGCGCGGCGGCGGCAAGGATCGTAAAGACCATGCGGAAGATCACGAGCTTCGAGCCGATGAACTGCGCCTTGATGCGCGCAATGACCATGCGCGCCGCTCCCGCCTCAAGCTCCGAGCGCTTCGCGTCGCGCGTGAGGCCCTCGTGCTGCGCGTAATACATGATGTTGACGCCGCAGTGCTCACAGTTCGGTTTCAGATGATAAAAGGGGATCTCTCCCCCGCATTTGGGACATTTCATTTTACGTCGCCTTTCCTGTTTGATAAAAAAGACGTGTTCCCCGACCCCGGACTGAACGTCCGGGATCGAGGAAAAACCACTTACTGTTTACGCTTTGCCGAACAGGCCTTTGATCGCGTTCACGATCTTCTCGAAGAGCTCACGCAGCCAGTTCAGGACGGGATTCAGCGGCGCAAGAAGCGTGCCCGCGATATCGTTGTTGCCCCATTCGCGCTCCGCGGTGAAGCCTTTTTCATCATCGTAATGAAGCGTATAGATCTGTACGCCGATCGTGCCGTCCTCATTCTTGACGGCGACGGTCATGTTCATGGCGTATTTGTCGGTGCAGGGCACGGAGATCTCAAAGCCGTTCATCTCGAAGTCTTCGATCTGCTGACCGTCGATCAGCACGTAGTCGACCTTATCGATCCTGCCGAGGTCGACGACGATGTTCTCATGCTTTTCGGTGGGCGGCAGCTGCGCGAGGATCTGGCGTACGATGTAGTCGTAGCCCGTCTGGCTCGGATGCGTGCCGGTGAAGGTGTTGTCTTTGAAATCGCCCATGATCGACCAGTCGTTTTCTGCGGAAAGGGTCTCGGTGTTGCTGATGTCCGCATAATAAACGCCGTATTTCTCCGCCCACTGACGGTACATCACGTTCATCGAATCGGTGATGCCGCTGATGATGTTGCCGATCGGGATGGGAAGATCGTCGGTGATGGTGAGCTGTCCAACGATGTTGAAGGCGCCCACGATCACGATCGTCGCGTCGGGATTGAGCCGCTGGATCGTTTCGATCAGCTTCGGATAATTCCCTTTCCAGTAATTGTAGCCGTTTCTCATCTCGCTGACAGCAGTCTCAAGAAGCGCCTTGATCGCGTCAGTGCTGCTCAGGTCGAAGCTCAGGCCGTCCGCCAGCATACCGCCGTTGGAGACGATGCGGTAGGCGCGGTAGAAGACGTCGCACATACCCAGCTGCACGGTGATGAGATCGCTCTGCTTGATGAGCTTGATGATATTGCCGCATTTGCCCACGCCGCCTCTGGAAGCGGTAACGTCCTCGACAGTATCGCCGTCGCGCACGCCGTCAAACGAGCCCTCGTAGCCGAAATACTCAAGCATATCTTTATAATACGCGTAGTTGAGCTTTTCGTCCTTGAAGCCGTCGTCCACGCCCAGAAGGTCGAGGGTGACCGCAGTGGTCATGCCGGGATAGGTGAACGGCCAATAAGTCGCGTCCTGATCGGTCATGTCCATCGGCGCGGTGCAGCCGACCGCCTCGGCGATCTGATAAGGCACGCAGCCCTGCACGTTGCGCATCTCATACGCGCCGTACTGGCCTTCGCCGTCGGGCAGATATTCGCCGTTTTCGCCGATGTAGAAGCCCTCGGCGCCGCAGCCGCGGGAGATCGAGTCGCCGATGGCGAGGTAGCCGCCCTCGGCGCCGTACTGATGCACGGTCTCCTTCGTTGCAGCAAACGCGGGCACAGCGCAGGATACGCCGAGCACGATGCAAAGGATGCACGCAAGGATCTTTCGGATGTTGTGTTTCATTGGTATTGCCTCCTGTTTTTATTTGTAGGACGCGGGATGCCCGCGGTCCAATGGTTACGGGGTGGTTGGGACGTAAGGTGTAAGGTGTAAGGTGTAAGGTGTGAGGTGTAAGGTGTTGGGTGAGTGCTGGGTGCTGGGTGTTGGGTGTTGGGTGGTGGGTGTTGGGTGTTTGGTGTGAGGGTTGAGGGATTAGGGATGAGGGTTGAGGAATGAGGGATGAGGAATGAGGAATGAGGGATGAGGGATGAGGGAAACGGGATGAGGGATACGGGATGAGGGATAAGGGATGAGGGATAAGGGATGAGGGATGAGAG
>JAFRPB010000194.1 GCA_017429345.1 Clostridia bacterium
CGCCGCTGACCTTCTTCGACGTCCATGAGATCTTATCCTTACCGATCATCTTCATGACGGAATAGCTCAGATCGGACGACGTGCTGACGTCGATCGACTTCGTATAAACCTGACCCTTGCTGTTGAAATAGGTGACCTTCAGTCTCGGAGTATTCTCGCCGATCTTTCTGACCTGGACCTGAATATCGTCGGGAACGATGCTGGAGGTCAGACTGAACGCGACGGACATCCCATTGCTCAGATACAGCTCGTTGTTCGGGCCGAACTTGGCATATTCTTCGATCTGCTGCGAGTTCAGCACAACGCCGCCGTCAATCAGAACGTTTCCTTCGGTCAGCGCGTCGCTGTTTTCGGGAGTGAAGGAACCCAGAGTATCGCTGCCGAGGACCAGGTTCTTGAGCGTGGAGAATTTCTCATACGCTTCATACGAATACTCGTATGCCTCCTGCACCACGGTCGAGGTCAGATTGCCGTCGTCGCCGCTGCCTGCGGGATCGTAGACGCGGAACGCGTCGACGTAAAGATCGAAGAACTTATAGGTGCGGGCATTTCCCGCGTCGTAATAGCTCTCATAATGATGGTTGCGTTCGGTGAACCTGGGCTGGATGACAGCGCGGTAGGAGCCGTAATCCAGACCGCTCACACGGATAACGGGGATCTGATACAGCGAATCCGCAGCGTCGGGATCCGCAGCCCAGCCCTCGCCGTACGCATAAGCGTAATTCGGCTCATACTGATCCTGCTGCCCGTCCGGGATCACGGATACGACGTTCGTGCCCGTAGCCTTGTCAACGTAATACGCCTGATCGGTGATATTATTCGACGCGTCGTAATAATACTTCGTCGTCGTGATCGATTTATCCGGCGCGTAATAGGTCACGGTACGCGTCATATATTTTCCGCCGGCGAGCACGAGGCTCGTTACGCTCGGGCTGTCGATGATCTCCTGAGTCGCAAGATACAGCGGCGTATTCGTGGGCGTGACGGTCGTCGTGCCGTCGCTGTTCAGATACAGTCTTCCGAAAGCGGAGCCGTAATACGTATCGACGGAAAGTCTCTTGCACGGACTGCTGTCTACGCTCAGGATATTCCCGTTCGCGTCAAGATGCGTCTTATACAGGGACACGTTCAGAAGGCCGGTCCCGCCGCCGGTGACGCTGATCACGTCGAAGCCGGTGCCTGCGAAATCAAAATTCACATAAGGCCAGTTTTTGTTGCTGTTGCCCTGGTTCACGTCCGCGACGGTGACCTTATGCGTCGAGTTGTTCGAATACGTCGCGAATTCCGTGTAGTTCGGATCATATCCGTAGATGTTCGCGCTGTCGGTATTCGCAAGATCCGCCGCCTGGAACTGTTTGCCGGTCCCGGACGATACGACGCTCCACTCGCCGTAATGCTGCCCCGTAACGGGCGATTCGACGCCGTTGACGTATTCGCCCACCGACCTGAAGTCGTCTTCGTAATAGATCGTCGTTGCGGGCAGATAAGTGAGTTTCTCATAGGCGAAGACCTTGGTCTTTGTGCCTTCGATCTGTTTCACATAGGCGACAAGGCAGAATTCTTCCTCGCCCATGAAATGCATCGACTTGATCGAATAGGTCGCGATACCGTTATCCTTCAGCGTCAGCGTACCGTATTTTCCTTCATACGTCAGCGAAGGACGGTTTTCCGCGGTCAGCCAGGAATTGTCTGTCGCTGCTCCGTCTGCAGCCGCTTCATTCGCTTCATACATCGCCGCAAGCTGCTCATTCGTGTAAATACGCGAAATGAATTCCGCAGGCAGCGTCTGTGTGCCGGAGGCGTCGAAATACTTTATCGGGCAGATGCCGATGTAGACGTATTCGGAGCCCTCTTTTACGTCGAAGTTGTTGGTCCTGACATTGTATTTGATATCAAGGCCGTAATCCGCGACCAGCGTCTGCGGATTGAGCGTGAGCGATTTATAGGTTTTTTCGTTGGGGATCCTGAGTGTATACACCCATTTGTGATCGTTCGTTTCTGCGCTTGTCATCAAACTCTGATGCGCTTCGGAAAGGATCGTGACCTGCCCGGTTTCATTGACGGAGAATTTGATATCCTCAGTCAGTTTCATAAAACCGGAAGGCGCTTTCGTCTCGGTAAGATAATAGGTATCCGGGGGCAGCGTAAAATCGATGCCCGGGATCGTGCCCTGATCATCCGTCACAAGATCGTCATACCCCGTCATGGGATGATAGTCTTTTCTCGGGCCGTAGACGCCGATCACCTCGCGGTAAAGCGCGAAATGGGCGTCCGCGATGGGATTGTTGTTTGCGTCGACCTTGACGGCGCTGAAATCGGATTCATAGTTTTTGACCGAAACGGTGATCATGCCGGCGGAATCCCTTTCGGAAACCTTCACCCTGTCGTTGTCGTTCGGGGTAACGGTAAGCACGCCGCCGCTGAGCGCAAACGTAACTTCATCGATCACGGAAGTATAACCGGCCGGCGTTTCGATCTCGGTCAGCGTATAGGTGACGTTGTTTTCGGGATAGGCGATGGTGATCAGACCGTCGGATCCCGAATAATAGTAGGAATAGAGAAGATCCGCAGCCTCGCCGTCTTTTTCGTACGTCAGCGTAAACACCGCGTCGGAAAGCGGGTTCCCGTTTGCGTCGGTCTTGACCAGACGGATACCGGGACGGCTATTGGTCACCGTATCGGTCCGGACGTTGTGCGCGGGTCCGGTCGGCGTTCCCATCTCATAAGAAACGGTGTAGGAATAATTGCCCGTTTCGTCCGTCTGCACGGAGGTGCCGCTGTCTTCGAGCTGATCGCCCGGTTCAAGGACGGTGATATCGTCATTATAAGCGTCAAGCTCAATATAGAACGGAGCTTCGTCGTTCCCTTCCGCGTCTTTCTGCGGCTGACGGACTGCCGCGCCGTCGATCGCCGTAACGTTCCCGTTCGCGTCGACGGTGGGATTGACGAGCTGAACCTCACGGACGACGTAATCGGAGAACTGTTTCCCGCTCATCAGCTCTTTGAAATAGAAGTACAGGGAAGTCTCCGCCTCCGAATACAGCTCGGCGCTCTGCGTCAGATTCGCTTCGGTCTTGAGACGCCGGAGCGTTCCGCCGATCAGTTTATACTCATATTCCACGGGGTTGGTATTCTCAACGGGAATCCTGTGGAACACACCGAAATAGATATTGCCGTGGGAGTAGGTGAAATCCGCGTCGGACCAGACCTTCTCCGCGGTCAGGCCCCAGCCCCTGTGGTTATTGACGATGATGTGCGGGTTTTCACTGTCGCGGATGACGCCGATATTCATATGATCTTCGTCTTCAAGAAGATAAGATCCGTCATACCGGGCATATCCCATCAGGTCGTATCCCTTCGGGATATCCGATTCCCGCTCAATGACCATAAAGGGCGTATCAACGAGAAGATTGCGGATCTCAATCCTGTAGTCCGCCGGGATCTTGTCGATCGCGCCGGAGGGCGAGGTCGTGAAGGTGCAGAGCTCCAGCTGTTCGGGCGTAAGGTTTTCAAATACATTCACGCCGACGGATTCAAACGCCTGATCGTCATAGTTATACAAGCAATAGTAATCATCTGGCGTCTTCACGTAATAGTCATCCATGCGGTAATAACCGAACCCGTCCTGATCGCTGCCTTCTCCGATGAAGATACGGAAGCGGAAACCGGTGGGATCGTCCGTATAATGCAGCCGCGTGACGCCGTCTACGTCATAGAGGTTCTTTTCGATGATCAGCGTTCGTATCGCGGACGGAGAAACATGGTTGTCAAACTTGACGACCTTTCTTTCGCCGATCTTCTCCTTCTGACTGGAGTATTCATGGAAGTAAGCGTTCTCCGGTCCGTCGTCGCTGTCGGGGTCTTCCGAAACCTGTGTTCCGTTCACCCTGACGGTATCGTAGATCCGCGTATCGATATTGCACTCGCGGACGCAATACATCATTTCGTCGCTCGGGAACTGAATCACGGCGACCTCCCCCGGTTTGAGGAAGAAGACGTTATCGTATCCCTCATATGACGCTGCGTATTCAACGGGGATCGTAGTATTTTCATAATGGACGAATGTAACGCCGGTGTAGGTATACGGCGACGAAGACGTGTCGCACGTTACGTTAAGATATTTATCGTAGTCCTGATCATAATACTTGATTTGGAAAGCGAATTTTGCGCTTGTGTAGTCCTGTTTGTCAGTGCCGCTGACGGTTTTGCTCAGGCGGAGCTGACCGGGGGTCGACGTGGTCAGGTTGAAGCGCATGTGCAGGTTCGACGCGCCCGCGCCTCGCTCCATATAGAACATCTTCATCGTGTGCGAGGTGTAATCCTTGAAGATGTATTTTCCGTCCGAGTTCTGGGTGAAATATTTATCGATCAGCTCCTCGATCTCGGCATCGGTCTTGCCTCTTTCACGGTAATTCTGTTCAAAAAGGTCCTTCAGCGTCGTGTTCATATCCGCGCCGGTGGTGGGATGTGGAATCACGACGTCGCCGGTGCTGAAATTGATCTTGCCGACCAGAGCGGAATGCACGCCGCCGAGATCCAGCACCAGTTCGCCGTCAACGTAAAGCCACATATCGTCGTCGCCCGCGAACTCGAAGATAATGTCGTGGCCCCACGCGTCAAGACCGTTCTCGCTCTGGATGAAGCTTGCCTCCATCATCATGCCGAAGTGATAATCAGCGTCCTCTTTCGGAATTCCGTAAAGCGTTTCGCCCAGTCGCGGATCACTCGTCGGCAAAGCATTATTGTGCACGTCGGTCTCGTTCGTATAGGTATTTATAATATCGGGAGAAATATCATTATAAGGCATGAACCAGCCGTGCCCCTGGCTGTTTGTTTGCGTAATGACCGATCCGATCTGATTATATACACGGAAATTACCGTTGCTCAGCAGCGTGGCATAAGTCTGGCAGCAATTGTATTCAAAATATCCGCTTTCCTCGTAGATACTTTTGAGAAACAGATGGTTCACCGGTTCGGCGGAGCCGAACAGCTCTTCCAGAGACTTATTTGTGTGGGTCGCGATAGGAAACCCGTTTTCATCCAGATCGGTCGTGACAAGATCGAGCAGAGGCGTTTTACCGCCGGAGAAAATCTCCGTTCCTTCGCCCATAACGTCTGTCTGGGTGCGGTCGCGCGCGCCGACGTCGTATTTCACTCCGTTAAAATCCACCATATACATTTTGATGCCGTGCTCGGCGTTATCGACGGTGGTAACGGTCGAGAATTCTTCCGGCACCGGATCGTCCATGATCGCGAAATAGAATTCCTGCGCCTGCGCTTTCCGTACGGCTTTCAATTTGCCGTTTTCAAGCGTCAGTCCCGCATAGTCATAACGGTAATCGTCCCACGCGAGGATCGTCGAGCTGTAATCGCCGTAGCGTCTGCCGTTGAGGTTGATACCGATCGTATTGTTGGACAGAATCTGCTGACCGTGGATCTGCGGCGCAAGATACTTGTGAGAAAACGTATTCTGTAATTCATAATAGTGATTTCGGATCTGCAGGAAATAAGGCCAGTAATAATACTCGGTGAATTTCCAGAGCAGCGTATTGATCTGTGTGCCCGCCCAGCGGATCGTATCGCCCTCGTCGTAGACGCGGACGAGCGAGCCGTCGTGATCGATCGCGTAGAATTCGTACTGCTTCTTCGTGTTGTTCCAGATACGGGTATATACGACGACATCCATGCCGTTGCGTACCGGATATACCCCGTTCTGATCCTTTGAAACGGTGACCTTGATCGCGGAATACGGCACGAAATCGTCATCGCCCAGATCTGTCGGAGTAGCGAACGTAAAATACTCGTATTGCGACGTGGCGTTTCTCGCGGTGAAGCCGTTTTCGCCTTTTCCGCTCGGGATGCTCAGAGAATATGCCGTCCCTTCAGCTCTGGTGATCTTATATTTGCCGTCGTAGTCTCCGTAGCCCGCCGTGACCTTAAATTCGGAATCGGCGGTCGGCTCGTCGACAAGGGTCAGTGCGCCGGAGGAAGAAATATTCAGATATTTTTTCGCGCCGCCCACTTCGGTCGCGATGCGGTAAACGTTGCTGCCCACTTTGATAAAGGTGAAAAAATCGATGTCTCCGCCGGCGCGGATCATCACGTCTTCGCCCTCATGCAGCGGGTCGGCTCTGACGACCATCTCCTGCGCTGTGAGCGCGGTGGCGGTCTGCGCCTGCGCCATCAGGCCGTACGCCGTATTCTTTTCGGTCCGCCATGTAATGCCGAACGTCTTCCCGTCCAGATCGAGCACATCTTCATCTTCGCCGATACGGTTGTAAACGCTCAGCTGGCTGCCGAGGGAAAAATTCGGTTCGGGACCGTAAGTGGAACCGTTAAAGCCTTTACCGTTTTCATCCTTTCTTAGGTTCAGATAATAAGTGGTGCTCCCGCACAGGAATGAGAAATAAAACTTATCGGGATATTGCGCGCTGCAGGGAGTGACGGTGATCGGCGTCGCATTGGAAACGGAGGAAACGTATTCCGCCATGGACTTACTGCCGCTTAAATAAAATCTAAGATAATCTTTTCCGCCGTTCTCCAAAGGAAGATACATATAGAACTGATCATCGGTTCCATCGATCTTCTCGAAACAATAGGCGGCGGCTCCTTCGGTTGAATTATTATCGGTTCTTTTGATCAGATTTCCCGTACTGTTGGGACCGTTTTCATAGATTCCGGACGAAATAAAATATGTATAGGATACGCCGCTTTTTACTATCGTCGCGGAAAGATACACCGGGGTTTTATCAAGATCGTCAACACTGTGCACGACGGGATCACTCTCCTGCAGCGCATCAAGCGTTACAAAAGCGTAAACGGAAAAACCGGTAGCCTCAAAGCTGACGGTCCTGCCGTCGACCTCGTTATCGAGCGTCTCGGTCTCGTCGCCGAAATGAACAACGCCGAGCTCCGCTTCGGGCGCAGCGGCAAGCCGCACCTTCATCTCGACGGAAGTTCCCTCGGCAGGCTGATATTTGACCGATTCATCCTCCGCGCCGACCAACGCGATATCGAACAGACGGATCCCGTTCTCGAGGTCGATTTTGCTTCTGAGCTCCTCGGCAGCCTGGGCAACGTAATTCTCATAATCCTCGTCGTCGGCTGTGACGGCTCTGACCGAAAGCGCGGCGTCTGCGGGGATCCCCGTGTCTTCGCCGTAACTCGCCGTAATCTTATAATATTTATCGTCCGCGCCTTTGCATAACGCAGTCAATGTCGTACTGTCGCCTACCGACTCCGCCGCAGCGGCAATTGCCGCCGGCGCAAAGGTCTGCGCGACAAGCACAACAAACAGAAGAAGGCTTAACCAAACCCTTCCCGTCCGGATAAACACGGAATTCCTTCTATTTTTAATCATATCTGATCAGCCTCCGAAAAGCTCAAAGAAGTATATAAATATATATAATAGATTTGCAGTTTTATCTTACACCAATCCAAGGCAAATGTCAAGTATTCCAGCCGATTATTCATAAATTATACAACATATATACTAATATATATCAAAAACTACATGATATTGCCGAATTCAGTCAGATAACAACAAATAAAACGCTTGGAATATCCGAAAACAAAATAATATGAAAAAAATCTGCCGTTTTCATATTGACAAACGAAAATTGAGGTGTTATAATGTGGAAAATCGAACAAGTATATAAAGGCTGTGACGAAGACGGAGAAAGCTTTTCCGCGCAAAGAGAGTCGGGGGCGGTGTGATCCCGGCGGCGAAATGTTTTCATAATCCCATCCCTTCCGAGCCGAAGACCCGAAAGCCGAAAAGCAAGTAGACGTCTTCCGTGAATGCTGCGTGAATGCATAAGGCTTGACGGAGTCTGAGAGGCGCGAAAAGCGCAATTTGAGTGGTACCGCGGGTACGGAAAAAGATTTCCTGCTCGTCTCAAAGAATTTTTCTTTGAGGCGGGTTTTCTTTTTTGCTTCAAAGAGATCTCAATTTCGTCGTTCGGTTTTAATTCTTACAGATCGAAAGGAGCAAAAAAAATGAACACGCAAACAGGAATGAACCAGCTTCGGGAGATGGCTGCCCGAATCAAGGAAATGCGCGAGATCATGTCCTTCACGCAGGAGGATATGGCGCAGAAGACAGAGGTTTCGCTTGAGGATTACCTTGCCTACGAATCGGCGCAGAAGGATATGCCTTTCACCTTTATCCACAAATGCGCGCTCGCATTCGGCATCGAGATCACGTCTCTTCTTGAAGGTCACTCCGCACATCTGACGTCCTACACGGTCACCCGCAAGGGCATGGGCGTGCAGACGGCAAAGGAGGACGGCATCCTGATCGAAAACCTCGCGCCGAAATTCAAAAGCAAGCTGGCGCAGCCCTATTGGGTACGCTACGAATACAATGAGAAACTGCTCAGCGAGCCGATCCATCTGACAAAGCATTCCGGCCAGGAATTCGACCTTGTTCTTTCCGGCACGCTTCTCGTTCAGGTCGGCGATAAAAAAGAAGTCCTGCACGAGGGCGACAGCATTTATTACAATTCTTCCACGCCGCACGGCATGATCGCCGTTGACGGAAAAGACTGCGTTTTCTGCGCGGTCGTCGTCGCCGGAGAGGATAAAAAAGAAACACAGGAATTCCTTAACGTATCTTCTTCGCGCACCGTCGGCAAGCTGCTCGTGGAAAAATATGTCGACGCAGTGGAATCCCCGGAAGGCGCGCTGGAGAAGATCTCTTTCAGGAATATCGAAAAATTCAACTTCGGTTATGATACGGTCGACGCGATCGCCGAAAAATATCCCGACAAGCTTGCGATGATCCATGTGGACGGGAATAAGGTCGAGCGCCGCTTTACCTTCGCCGATATCAAGAAAGAAAGCAACCGCGCCGCGAATTATTTCGCCTCTCTGGGTATTAAAAAGGGCGACAAGGTCATGCTCGTGCTGCGCCGCCACTACCAGTTCTGGATCGCCATGGTCGCCCTTCACAAAATGGGCGCGATCGCGATCCCCGCGACGTTCCTGCTGAAGGAGCACGATTTCGTCTACCGCTTTGAGTCCGCGGGCGTTTCGGCGCTTGTATGCACGAGCGTCGGCGATACCGCCGAAATCGCAGTCGAAGCCGCGAAACAGTGTCCTACGGTCAAAACGCTGATCATGGCGAACGGATGCCGCGAGGGCTGGCACGATTTTGACAATGAGTATAAAAGATTTTCAAGCCATTACGACCGCGCCGAGGATACCCCCGGCGGCGATGAGCCCGCGCTGATGTTTTTCTCCTCGGGCACAACCGGCAATCCGAAAATGGTCGAGCATAAGCACACCTATTCTCTCGGTCATTACGTCACCGCGAAATACTGGCACTGCTGCGAGCCGGACGGTCTGCACTTCACGATCTCCGACACGGGCTGGGGCAAATCCCTCTGGGGCAAATTCTACGGCCAATGGATGTGCGAAGGCGCGGTCTTCGTATATGACTTTGACCGTTTCGACGCTGCGGATATCATGCCGATGTTCAAAAAATACGGCATCACGACCTTCTGCGCTCCCCCGACGATGCTGCGCATGATGATCAAGGAAGACCTTTCCGGTTACGATTTCTCGTCCGTGAAGCATATGACCAGCGCGGGCGAGGCGCTGAACCCGGAGGTTGCAAAGCAGTTCCGCAAACTGACCGGGCTTGAGATCATGGAAGGCTTCGGCCAGACGGAAACCACGCTTGTGATCGGCAATCTCTACGGCACAACGGCGAAACTCGGCTCGATGGGCAAGGCTTCGCCGCAGTATGACATCGATCTTGTTGACGCGGACGGCAATTCCGTCGCAGACGGCGAGGTCGGCGAGATCGTCGTAAAAATCGGCAACGGCGCGCCGGTCGGTCTTTTCCGTCAGTATTTCAAAGAAGACGAAAAAACAAACGAAGCGATGCGCGACGGGCTCTATCACACCGGCGACACGGCATGGCGCGACGAGGACGGCTACTTCTGGTACGAGGGCCGCGTGGACGATATTATCAAGTCCTCGGGCTACCGCATCGGGCCGTTCGAGATCGAGAGCGTCATTATGGAGCTGCCTTATGTTCTCGAATGCGGCGTTTCCGCCGAACCCGACGAGATCCGCGGCCAGATCGTCAAGGCCAGCGTCGTCCTGACAAAGGGAACGGAAGGCACCGAGGAACTGAAGAAGGAGATCCAGAACTACGTCAAGCAGCATACCGCGCCTTATAAATACCCCCGTAAAGTCGTGTTCAGGGATTCCCTTCCGAAGAGCATCAGCGGGAAGATTCAGAGAAATAAATTATGATTTGTCGGACTTTGGTTAAGGCATTAGGCATTGGGCATCAGGCAATAGATATGTCTAATATACGCTGTGCGCCTTGGCAAGTTACCTAATGCCTATGTAACCACTGATTAATTCACATCTGAAGATTCGGCACGCACCTTGCTTGCATCTTTCCCGTCATATCGCCCAAAAATCCCTTGAAAGGCGACAGCCTTCCTACGGTCTTTTTGAACAATCTGACGAAAAATCTGACGGCGCAATCTGCGCACCGGAATTAATCAGCGCTTACCTATTGCCTACTGCCTATTGCCTTACATCCCGATTAATCACAATTTACCTGTTGCATAACATCAAAAACTGTTGTATAATATATCGAAAAAAACGAAAGGGGCGGCGGCGTGATCACGGACGAGGCGAAACGCGTAACGGTTTTCTGCGGTCATTACGGCAGCGGAAAAACGAACATCGCGGTCAATTACGCGCTCAGACTCAGCAGTCTGGGAAAGCCGACGGCGCTTGCGGACGTCGATATCGTCAATCCGTATTTTCGCAGCAAGGACAGCGAAAACGAGCTGCGCGACGCGGGCGTTGAGGTGGTCTCTCTCCCCTTCGCGAACACCAACGTCGACCTTCCGAGTCTGCCGAGTCAGGTCTACGGACTTGTCGAACAACGTGTTCGATATGCTGTTTTCGACGTCGGCGGCGACGATCGCGGCGCGTACGCTCTCGGCCGCTTTTCTCCCTATATTCTTGAGGAAAACAACTTTGAGATGCTGTTTGTCGTCAACTTTTACCGTCCCCTGACGCGCACCGCAAAGGAAGCTTTCGAAGTCATGCGGGAGATCGACAAAGTCTGCGAGCTGCCCTTTACCGGCATTGTCAACAATTCAAATCTCGGGGATCTCACCGACGAAGACTGCGTCCGCCGCAGCTTCGAAGAAGCGCAGAAGCTTTCCGATCTGTCGCAGATGCCGATCCGATTCACCTCTGTCTGCGACAAGCTGACGGATCGGTTCAGGGGGGACGCTTTTTTCCCGATTCATTTACAAAGCAAATTTTTTTAACAGGAAGTGGATATATGGCAAAGGTAACGTTCAAAACCGATATCTGCAAGGGCTGCGGTCTTTGCGTATCGGTGTGCCCGAAGAAAATTCTGGGCATTTCACAGACGCAGATCAACAAAAAGGGACATTATCCCGTTGAGATGCTCGACGAGTCCGCCTGTATCGGCTGCGCCAGCTGCGCGCTGATGTGCCCGGACTGTGTGATCACGGTGGAAAGGTAAGGTGTGAAAATGAGCGAAAAAGTATTGATGAAAGGCAACGAAGCGATCGCCGAGGCCGCGATCCGCGCAGGCTGCCGTCACTATTTCGGCTACCCGATCACCCCCCAGACCGAGCTTGCCGCTTACATGGCGAAGAGAATGCCGAAGATCGACGGCGTTTTCCTTCAGGCGGAGAGTGAGATCGCCGCGATCAACATGGTCTACGGCGTATCTTCCGCCGGTCTTCGCGTGATGACTTCCTCCTCCAGCCCCGGCGTTTCGCTGAAGCAGGAGGGAATTTCCTATATCGCGGGTTCCGATCTTCCGGCGCTGATCGTCAACGTCGAGCGCGGCGGTCCGGGTCTCGGCGGCATTCAGCCCTCACAGTCCGATTATTTTCAGGCGACCAAGGGCGGCGGCCACGGCGACTATCACCTGATCGTTCTTACGCCCGCATCCGTGCAGGAAATGGCGGATCTCACCGCTCTGGCGTTCGATCTTTCAGATAAATACCGCGTGCCGGCGATGCTTCTTGCGGACGGCACCATCGGTCAGATGATGGAACCCGTGGAGCTTCCCGCGGAGAGCGGCTGCACCGTCGAAAAGCCCTGGGCTGTCACAGGCACGAAAATGCAGCGCAGGCACAACATCGTCAATTCTCTTTATCTTGTTCCCGAAGAGCTGGAAAGAACCAATATCGAGCGCTTTGAGCGCTATGCGCAGATTGAAGCGAACGAGGTCCGGTATGAGAAATTCATGACCGAAGACGCGGATGTATGCGTTGTGGCGTTCGGTATCGCGGCGCGCGTTTCGAAAAACGCCGTCATCGCCGCAAGAAATGAAGGGATCAAAGCAGGTCTGATCCGTCCGATCACGGTATGGCCTTTCCCGAAAAAAGCGATCGCAGAGGCCGCGAAGCACGTAAAGGGCTTCGTCAGCGTCGAGCTTTCCATGGGACAGATGATCGAGGACGTTCGTCTTGCCTGCGAATGCACAAGACCCGTCTCGCTCTGCAGCCGCGTGGGTGGCATGATCCCCTCTCCTGACGAGGTGCTTGAATCCATCAAAAAAATGAACGGAGGGCTTAAGTGATGGTCGTATTTGAAAAACCGAAAAGCCTGACAGACGCCGAATTCCATTATTGCCCGGGCTGCACCCACGGCATTATCCACCGTCTCGTTGCCGAGGCGATCGACGCGACCGGCTGCGAAGGGAACGCCGTCGGCGTCGCTCCGGTCGGATGCGCCGTTATGGCTTACAATTATTTCGCTTGCGATATGGTCGAGGCCGCGCACGGCAGAGCGCCCGCCGTCGCGACGGGTCTCAAAAGAGCGATGCCCGACCATGTGATCTTCACCTATCAGGGCGACGGCGACCTTGCCTCCATCGGAATGGCGGAAACCGTACACGCCGCTGCGAGGAATGAGAACATTACCGTGATCTTTGTCAACAACGCGATCTACGGCATGACCGGCGGTCAGATGGCGCCGACTTCCCTGCCCGGGCAGGTCACCCAGACCTCCCCCTACGGCAGAGACGTCAAGACGGCGGGTTATCCCGTCAAGGTATGCGAGATCCTGCGCGATCTTGACGGCCCTGAGTTCATCGCGCGCGTCGCGGTAAACAACGTCAAAAACGTCAGAAACGCGAAAAAGATCATTCAGAAGGCGTTCGAGAACCAGATCGCGGGCAAAGGCTTTTCACTTGTTGAGGTCGTATCCTCCTGCCCGACCAACTGGGGCATGACGCCGGTCAAGGCGCTCGAATGGGTCGAGGAAAAGATGATCCCGTATTATCCGCTCGGCGTTTACAAAGACAGAAGCGCGAAGGAGGAGAACTGACATGACGACTGAAATTCTCATTGCGGGCTTCGGCGGACAGGGCGTCCTTTTTGCCGGAAAATTCCTTGCGTATAAAGGTCTTCTTGAAAACAGACACTTGAGCTGGCTGCCGTCCTACGGCCCCGAGATGCGCGGCGGCACGGCGAACTGCAGCGTCATTCTGAGCGACGACAACGTGGGCTCCCCCATCGTCTCGAAACCCGACGTGCTGATCGCGATGAACCTGCCCTCGCTCGACAAGTTCGAGAAGGACGTTGTTCCCGGCGGAACGATCTACGTTGAGTCTACGCTGATCTCCCGCAAGGTCGCCCGCGACGATGTGAAGGTATTTTATGTGCCTGCGACCGAGCTTGCGAAATCCATCGGCGCGCCCACTTTGGCGAACATGGTTATGATCGGCAAATTCATCAGAGAAAGCGGCGCTGTTTCCTACGATGAGCTTGACGCCGCGCTGAAGAAGGTCGTTTCCGCCCGCCACGCCGATCTTCTCGAAATCAATTTAAAAGCGATCACTACCGGATATCAGTATTAAAAGACGATATAATAAAACGATCCCGTTTCTCAGCAGAGAGGCGGGACCGTTTTATTTCGGATCAATTGCGGATAAATCCGGGATAAGAGTCAATTATCGTCTGCCAGCAAATCCTGAAAAGTCAGGGACAGGACATTTGCAAAATAAACAAGCTCTATATCCGTCACAAACCGTTTTCCTGCTTCAATTCTCTGAATCGCATTTTTATCGACATCCATACCGATCAATTGAAGACGGTCCGCCAATTCCCGCTGTGAAATTTTCATCTCTTTTCGCTTTCTTGTAATCGCCGCGCCGCAGATATTGTTCAGCCCATTCGACGTTTTATTTATAAACATTGCATTTTTCTCCATAATTTGACATTTAGTACTTGTCATTTGATATATTATATGTTATAATTACTGCAAAAATGACATTCTGTAAATGTCATCATGGAGGAAATGATTATGAAAAAGAACACATCCGTTCGTTCCGGGCTTTTTATTGCAGCGCTGCTGGTTTTGTTATTCGGTTTTCTGTTTTCAGGCTGCGGCAGGACTGTCGGCGCTTCCGTCGAGCAAGAGCAGCAGGATACGATAAACAATGCGAATAAAATCGTTACGAAACCGAATCTCAGCGTCAGTATTGAGGTCAATCAGGACGGGTATTACTCCTTTATGGGCGATACGGAAATCTCTTACAAATCCGACGGCGAGATTTCCTGGATCTGCCTGCATGAGCCTTCGCTCATGTCTTTTTCGATTTCTTCGGAATGGAATAACGGAATATATCTTCTTGAGGGAAACGATGGGGACCACTTAAAAGAATTGATCGAAGAAGCATGCAACGAGCTTAGAAAATGCGGAAAGGATTCTGCTGCGAAAAAACTGCATACTGCATTGTCTATTATTGATGAAGCTGGACCATACACGAATACGAGCACCTAATATCCGTCCGAAAATGAGTTCGCATAAATCAGTAATCCATTATCATCGAAAGCGAGCAAGGGCATGGTCTTTTCAAGCTTATTGTTTCTGTTATTATTTTTACCCTTAAATCTGATTTGTTATTATATTCCGAAAAAAATAAAAACGCGCAACGTTGTTCTTCTTATATTTTCCCTTTTTTTTTACGCATGGGGCGAACCGATATATGTTCTGATATTGGTATCAATGTCATATGCATGCTGGTATTTTGCATTCCGAATTGAGTCCGCATCAAAAGGGTCCCGAAAAAAATGGATGATTTTGGCTGTTCTAGTCTGTCTCGGAACGCTGGGAGTTTTTAAGTATACCGTTTTTTTTATTCAGAATCTTAATTTGATCTCTTTTATCAACATACCGGCACCGCAGATTCAGCTTCCGATCGGTATATCCTTCTATACTTTTCAGCTGCTAACCTATGTTGCGGATGTGTATCGCAGAGAGGTTCCTGCGCAAAGAAAGTTTTGTAATGTTCTTCTATATGCCGGGCTTTATCACCAGTGTATCGCTGGTCCCATTGTCAGATACGGTGATGTTGAAAAAGAAATCAATTCAAGAAAGACCGATATAGACGCTTTATATGATGGTTTTGTTCGATTTTGTATCGGATTGGCGAAAAAATCTGTTTTGGCAAACAGCTGCGGCGCACTTGTAGATATGCTCTTATTATCAGACAGCGCTCTCAACAATGCCGCTCAATTGTCTCAAAACATTGATCTCCTTCAAGGTCGTTCCGCTTTGTCTCTTTGGATGGGTATGGCATTATATATGCTGCAGATCTATCTTGATTTCTCCGCTTATTCCGATATGGCAATAGGCTTAGGTCTTATGTTCGGGTTTCATTTTAAAGAAAACTTTCAATACCCTTATACTTCCGATAGTATCACGGAATTCTGGCGCAGATGGCATATTTCTCTCGGCGCGTTCTTCAGAGACTATGTATATATTCCTTTGGGAGGAAACAGAAAAGGAAAAATCAGAACCATTCTCAATCTGTTCACTGTTTGGTTTCTGACGGGTTTGTGGCACGGTGCCAGTTGGAATTATATATTATGGGGTTTATATTTCTTTGTTTTCCTGCTTCTCGAAAAGCTGTTTTTGATAAATACCGTAAAACGAAATAAAACCGTTCATCGTTTATATGTCATCATCGTTGTCTTTTTCGGATGGGTGTTCTTCCGTTTTTCACAGCTTGATCTGATGAACGCGGTATTGAAAGGAATGTTTTGTGCAAACGGCAACTCCATGCTAACCTACGAATCTGTTCATCTTGCATTGCGGTATATCCCGTTTTTTATCATCTGCTGTATCGCCTGTACTCCATTTGCAAAGAAGATCAACGTAATATTATCGGATTTCACAAGGAATAATCCGCGAACACAGATTTATTCTCAGGCGCTGCAAATCGCGATCCCGTGTCTTCTGCTTATTATTTCGGTAATATCGCTGACAGGCGATACATATAATCCTTTTTTATATTTTCAATTTTAGGTGTTAGATTATGAAGCCAAAAAAAATAAAATTGCTGACCGTCGCTTCTTTAATTGTAATTACCGTCGTTATGAGCGTTCTTTCAATGAATCTTTCTCTCAGACCGGAGGAATCCGAAAAAGAAAAGAGAAAGCTTGCTTCGTTTCCGCGCTTTTCCGTTTCGGCGTTTTTCAGCGGTGAATACTTTAACGAAATCTCTTTATGGTTTTCAGACACTATTCCCTTCAGAGAACAGATCATAGACGTCAATAACGGCGTGCAGACGATTCTCGGAACAAATGCACCTCAGCGCGGTTTTCAGGAGAACACGAAAAATGAGATTCCCGATACTGCAGAGCAGCCTCCCGCAACGCTTCCGACAATAACAGAAGCGTCTCAGCAGCCGGGCAGCCCCTCGGAAACTTCGGAGCTGCAAACCGAAGCCGTTATCCCCTCTGATGCAGGAGAAATGCCGTCGCATGTCGAGACGATCGACAGTATTCTGATCGCAGGCAACGCCGGCTATGAATACTATAATTTTTCAGAGAAAGTCGCAAACAATTATGCGGCGGCCGTCAATACCGTTTCGTCGCGGCTCGCGGGAAAAGCAACCGTATACGATATGATCGTTCCCACAAGCATGGATATCGTATTGGATACGCGCGTCAGGGAAAAAGTCTCGTCCGACGATCAGAGAAAGGCAATTTCATATATCGAAAACCTGCTGCTGCCTGAAGTCCGACGCGTCAGCATATTCGACACCCTGATAGCGCACAGAAGCGAATATATCTATTTCCGTACCGATCATCACTGGTCCGGACTTGGAGCATATTACGCATACGCGCAGTATTGCGGCGTAAAAGGCGTTCAGCCTTACGGCCTTGAAAGCTGCGCCGTGCAGAGCTTTGACGGCTTTCTCGGCACCTTTGCCGACAAAGATCCGTCTCTTGCTTCCGATCCGGACGTCGTTTATACTTTCAGTCCACCGGGAGATTATAAGATTACGATCCGGGATAAAAAACTTAACGTAGACGAAGGCAGCGTTTTCTACGATGAGTCAAATGCATCCGCATCTTTAAAGTACGGCACGTTCATCTGGGGAGACAACGCATATTCCGTAATTGAAGATAAGGCAAAAGCGACGGGTGAAAGCTGTTTATTGGTTAAAGAAAGCTTCGGGAACGCTTTAGCGCCTCTTCTTGCAGCAAACTACAAGTATCTTTATATCATAGATTACCGTCATTACTCAGGCAGTATATGCTCCCTTGTTGAAGAAAAAAAAATAACCGACGTCGTATTCTGCAACAATATTTCAATGACACGATCACAGAGCCTTATCGATCAGTTGATTGCAAGAATGTAAAGTGTAAAACTGACAAAACAGAATCCGATTTTCAATTCCAAATAAACATATCCGCTTAAAATAGTAAAAAAACTGTAAAAACCCTTGACAATCCAAATCGATTACGCTAAAATAACATAACAATCAAACACCGCAAATGCATGGATGGCATTATGCAGTCTGTAAGATTCGGCAAAGAGAGTCGGCGGCAGGTGAGAGCCGGCACGAAAGCAGACGCGCAGTCTCGTGCCGGAGCAGATCTTCTGAACGCGCCGCGGCGTAATAGGAAGATCCGGGCAAGTCCCGTTACAGACTTGACGCTTGTCAGAGCGTTCGGAGGGGCCGCGCAGGCGGCAATTCGGGTGGTACCGCGATTTTTACAAATCGTCCCGGAAGCAATCGCTTCCGGGATTTTTTATTTTCATTATGGAGGTTTACATTATGAAACAGATCAGACTGATCGACACGACGCTCTCAAAAGCGGCGGAACTGCGCAAAAGCGCGATGAGCTTTAAAGAGAAGCTCGAAACGGCGCTTGCCGCCGACCGACTCCGCGTTGACGCGATTGAGCTGCCTGCCGTCTCCGGCGGAAAGGCGGATCTGCTTTTCAATAAAACCGTTGCCGGCAGCGTTTCGACCGCTGTCTTCGCTTCGATACCGATCACGGAAAAGGAGCCTGAGCGTATTTATGAAAGCATCCGTCTCGCGAAATCTCCGGCGATCGATCTGGTCGTTCCGTCCTCCCCGGTGCAGATGGAGTATACGGGCCACATGAAAGCGCCTGCCATGCTCGACGCCGTCGACGCGCAGGTAAAGAAATGCGTTTCGTTCGGCTGTAAGTCGTATATCACTTTTGAGGACGCGACGAGAGCGGAACCCGATTTTCTTGTCGACGCTGTACGCGCGTCGATCGCCGCCGGCGCTTCCGGCGTGACCTTCTGCGACACCGCCGGCGTATTTCTGCCCGATGAGTTCTCCGCTTTTATTCGGAATATCAGCCAAAAGGTCCCCGAGATCGAAAACGTTTCGCTCTTCGTTCAGATCAGCGACGAAATGAGCATGGCAGCCGCATGTACCGCCGCGGCGATCGCCGCCGGCGCAGACGGCGTGAAATGCACCGCGATCCCGGCAGGCTGCACCACACTCGGTCAGATTTCGCAGCTTGTTCGCGTCAAGGGCGCCGCGCTTGATATTTCGATCGGGCTGAAAACAACGGAACTGACGCGCACCGGCGAACGGCTGAGCAGGATGATCGGCGTCGGCAGCGCCGCTCCTTCCGTTCGCGAGGTCAGCGCGGCAAACGATCTGCCGAACGTCACGCTGAGTCAGAACGACGAATTGTCTGATGTGATCAAGGTCGTCCGTCAGCTCGGCTACGATCTTTCCGACGATGACAACGCGAAGGTGTACGAAGCGTTCAAACGCATTGCTTCAAAAAAACAATTCGTCGGCTCCCGCGAACTCGACGCGATCGTCGCCAGCACCGCGATGCAGGTCCCCTCAAGCTATCGACTCGAAAGCTACGTCATCAACAGCGGTAATGTGCTGACTGCGACCGCGAATATCACCCTGACGCAAAACGGCGAGAAACGCTGCAGCGTCGGCGTGGGCGACGGACCGATCGACGCGGCGTTCCAGGCGATCGAACAGATCATCGGCCATCACTATGAAATGGATGATTTCCAGATCCAGACCGTTACGGAAGGCAGAGAGGCCATGGGCAGCGCGATCGTGAAACTCCGCGCCGACGGCAAGCTTTTCTCCGGCAGCGGTATTTCAACCGATATCATCGGCGCATCCATCCGCGCATACGTCAGCGCTCTGAATAAAATCGTGTATGAGGAGGCTTAAAACGTGAAGCTTTCATTTTCGATCAAAAACTGGACAGAATACGACTGGGATTCCTTCTGCGACAGCGCGCGGGACGCCGGTCTGCAGGGCGTGGAGATCTATAACATTTTCAGCCCCGTTTTTCAGGATAAATACAGTCCGGCGAATCCGGAGCTTGCAGCCGCCTCCCGCAGAAAGCTCGCTGACAAAGGACTTAACGTCCCCTGCATCAATACTGTCGAGGACCTGCATTCCGACGCGTTTCGCGCTGAGTTTACCGAGTGCCTTCGCACGGCGATGAATCTCGGCGTTGAGAATATCTCGATCCACACAAAAAACGACGATCCCGACGCGTCCGAAGCGCTGATTCACGGCATTCTCGAAGAGATCGGCGACAAGCCTCTGTGCCTGCTGATCGAAACAACCGGCGAATACGCCGATACGTCGAAAATCCGCGATCTTCTGAACCGTTTCGCGGACGACCGTCTCGCGGCGCTGTGGGACATTTACTCCACCTTTGTTCTCGCCGGCGAGGACGCGCAGACAAGCATTACGAACCTCGGCGCATATGTCAGACACGTTCACATCCGCGATTTCGGCGGCGAGCGGGAGGACCCGCATTTTGAGCTGCTTGGCGAAGGTCTCCTGCCCGTACAGGATTTCGCGAACGCTTTGAATTCCGTCAATTACGACGGCTTTATCTCGCTGCGCTGGAATCCGGACTGGGATACGGAGCTTGCCGATCTCGATATCATTCTGACGCATTTCAACAGCTTTATGCGCAGCTTCGAGCGCACGCGCATCAGCCGCAGCCAGCTCTATTACAATAAAACGCACACCGGCGCGTTTCTTTGGGAAAAGGAATCTCTGATCAAGAAGACGTTCTCACAGGTGCTTGACAGCGTCATTGAGGAATTCCCGGATCAGATCGCGATCAAGTATACAACGCTCGATTATACGCGCACCTATTCGCAGTTCCGCGACGACGTGGATGAGTTCGCCAGAACGCTTGTCTCCCTCGGCGTAAAGCCCGGCGATCAGGTCACGATCTGGGCGACGAACGTGCCGCAGTGGTATATCACCTTCTGGGCGACGACGAAGATCGGCGCGGTGCTCGTCACAATGAACACTGCATATAAGATCCACGAGGCGGAGTATCTTCTTCGGCAGTCCGATACGCACACGCTCGTGATGATCGACGGTTACCGCGACTCCGATTACAGGCAGATCATCAACGAGCTCTGCCCCGAGCTGAAATCGCTCAAGCCCGGCCAGCCGCTGCACGCAAGACGTCTCCCCTTCCTGCGAAACGTCATTACCGTCGGTTTCCGTCAGAGCGGATGCCTGACGTGGGAGGAAGCGCTCGAATACGCCGACCGCACGCCGATCGAGGAGATCCAGCGCATGGCGGCCGCGGTCGATGTGAACGACGTTTGCAACATGCAGTATACCTCGGGCACGACCGGCTTCCCGAAGGGCGTAATGCTGACGCATTATAATATCGTCAACAACGGCAAGTGCATCGGCGACCGGATGGATCTTTCCACCGCGGACCGCATGATGATCCAGGTGCCGATGTTCCACTGCTTCGGCATGGTGCTCGCGATGACGGCGACGATGACGCACGGCGGCACGATCCTTCCGTTGCCGTACTTTTCGCCGAAGCCTTCGCTCGCCTGCATCCATAACGAGCATATCACGGCGTTCCACGGCGTGCCGACGATGTTTATCGCGATGCTCTCTCACCCCGATTTCGAGAAAACCGACTTTTCATATATGCGCACCGGCATCATGGCGGGCTCCCCCTGCCCGATCGCCATCATGCGCGACGTCGTCGATAAAATGAACATGACCGAGATCGTGATCGTTTACGGTCAGACCGAAGCCTCGCCCGGCTGCACGATGAGCTCCACGACCGACCCGCTCGAAGTCCGCGTCGCGACCGTCGGCAGCGCGATGCCCGAGATCGAGTGCAAGATCGTCGATCCCGAGACAGGCGAGGACTGCCCCGACGAGGTCATCGGCGAATTCGTCGCCCGCGGCTATAACATTATGAAGGGTTATTATAAAATGCCAAAGGCGACGAGCGCAGCCATTGACGAAGACGGGTGGCTGCATACGGGCGATCTTGCCTGCCGCACGCCCGAAGGCAATTACCGCATCACCGGCAGACTGAAGGATATGATCATCCGCGGCGGCGAGAACATCTACCCGAAGGAGATCGAGGAATTTATCTATACGCACCCGAAGGTCAGCGACGTTCAGGTGATCGGCGTGCCCGACAAAGCGATGGGCGAGGAGATCATGGCATGCATCATTCTCAAAGAAGGCGAAACCATGACCGCCGACGAGATGAAACAATACGTCCGCGACCACATGGCGAAGCATAAAGTGCCGAAATATATCGATTTTGTCGACGGCTTCCCGATGAACGACGCGGGCAAAATTCAGAAATTCAAAATGCGGGAGCAGGCCATTGAGAAACTCGGCCTGCAGAAAGACGCAAGCATCGAAACGGCGTAACGCCGGAAAATGAAAATAATATGCTGAATCATATCATAGACGCACACTGCCACATCTACCCGGACAGGATCGCGCACAAAGCGGTGGAAGCGGTCGACAATTTCTATCCGTCCTTGCCGAAGGATCCGCTGGACGGCACCTGCAAAACGCTGATCCGAACGGGGAAAGAGAACGGCATTACGCATTATATCGTTCATTCCGTGGCGACGACGCCGCATCAGGTATCGTCGATAAACCGTTTTATTTCCGAAGCCGTTCTTTCAAGCGAGGGTGCGTTTACAGGGCTGGGAACCATGCACCCCGACCTTGAAGACATTCCCGCCGCGATGGAAGAGCTCGTTTCGCTCGGTCTGCACGGGGTAAAGCTTCATCCCGATATCCAGCGGTTTGCAGCGGACGATCCGCGCATCATGCCCGTCTACGAGATCTGCGAGGCGAAAGGTCTGCCTGTTCTTGTGCACACGGGCGATTACCGCTATGATTTTTCAAATCCTCCGCGCATCGCGCATATTCTGCGCACGTTCCCGAAGCTCAATTTCGTCGGCGCGCATTTCGGCGGCTGGAGCGTCTGGGATGAGGCTGCGAAAACGCTTTCCGGTTTTGACAACATCTGCGTTGACTGCTCTTCCTCGATGAATTATCTCGGAGACAGCAAATCAAAAGAACTGATCGGCGTCTGGGGCGAGGATCGCGTGCTGTTCGGAACGGATTACCCGCTCTGGCATCAACGACAGGATATCGAAGCGCTTCTCAGGATGGATCTGACCGAAGAGGCATATCGGAAAATCTTTCGCGAGAACTGCGTTCGGATCTACGGTTTATAATCACAATACGTCAAAGACTCCCGGCATTCCGAACGGAACGCCGGGAGTCTCTTTGTATTTATACTGTTTTACTCTGCTTTAATTACGGGCAATTGAAAAACACGCCGAGCTTGTCAAGAATGCTCTCGAACAGGCGAAGGATCCATGCAAAGAAGTCTCTCACTTTTTCAAATGAGGTTTTTTCGACAGCCTTATCGGCGGGAATGAATCTCACGTCGTCAAGACAGATCTGCGCGTCGCCGTCGCTGCTGAAAGAAAACCTCACGTCGCTCACGTCGGGCAGCGCGTCGTTTCCGCGGCGGTAACCGTTGATCGTGCCGCCGAGATACATCTTTGTCAGATCGAAAACGACCCTGTGCCACTCTCCGTCGGCGGGAAGATGCGCGACGATCCCGTCCTGACCGTCGACCGCAGCGGCATACTTGAATACAAGCGCAGTGTTGACGAAAAGCGTAACGTCAACATCCGACGCGCCGTCGTTGCGCAGCATCACAGAAAGCTTGCCGTAATCCGACCAGTCCGTATTCAGATCGCTCATAACGTAGATATCAGCCTCGGGTTTGACATGCATGAGCGGGTTGACCGAAAAACTGCCGCTGCCGCCGATCCGCAGCCCTGCGTCGCCGTCAAACGCCGCGTCGGACGTGATCGCGATCTCAGCGTTCTTTGATTCCCACGTATCATAATATGCGTTATACGAAGTGCGGGAGAGAGAATGCCAGCTCTGCGCCTCTTCACATTCGGTCCACGCATTGTTCTGATAAGAGACGTGTTCCCCGTCTCTTTCAAGCATAAAGGGAGAGACAGGCAGCGTCTTTTCGCCGTACTCGTAAGCGTAAAGATTCGCCTTATCGCTCGTGATCGCAAACGCATAGGACGCGCTGACGGGTGAGGCGATATCTTCGTTATAAATAAACACGGAGTCATTTCCCGTGATCTCGGCGTTCGCCCTGACGTAAACGCCGTCCTCGCCCGCGATCGCGAAACCGCGGAGCGCGGCGTCGCAGCAAAGACCGTCGCCGACGTCTCTGAAGGTCACGGAGATACCGCCGTCCCTGATGGTATAGCTCTTTACGGTCGGCAGCGTATAATCGCCGCTTGCGCCGTATACAAGCCTCTGCGCCGCAAACGACATGCGCTCGCCGATGGGCTTTTTCGTCTGCGGATGGATCGGTCCGGGATCGCCGTAGGTCGAGGCGTAATCATACCCGGTCACGAGCGCTCTCGATTCCGGTCTTGCCTGTTGAATCTCGGCAAAATCGATATTGCGCATCGTGTTGGATTCATTATCGAAATAATAGAAGGAGGCGAGCTGCGTCCAGATAAACGGCAGTTTTCCGTTCTGATCGAACAGCTCCGAATAATAATCCTGCATCAGATCGACCGCTTCCGCGTATTCCGCGGCGGAGAAATTCAGGATGATATCGGACTCGCCCTGATACCAGATCATGCCGGAATAACGGAAATTGCGCACGGGATAGACCTTTTTATTATACAGCGCCGTCATGGTCTGAAAATCGTTCGCTTCGTCTTCATCCCAGTCTTCAAGAGTATAATACGTATTGTTCGCCTTTGCGCGCGCGCTTATCGCCTCTGAGCCCTCGACCGCCTCGCGGGGAAGCCACGACAATATCGAGCTGCCGCCGAGCGGGAGCGCGACGATACCGAGCGGCACGTCGAGCGTTTTTGCAAGATTAAGCGCGAAGAAATAGGAGACCGCACTGAAGCCGTCGCAGCGCTGATCGTTCCCGTCAAACCAGCAGCATTCGGGGATCTCGTTCTGCGGCAGAGCGGGCGACTTTTAGGCGCTTCCGTTATACTGCGCCATTTCGGGGCACCAGAACAGTCTGATCCAGCTTTTCTCCTCCGTTACGGCGTTGCCGGGAGAGACATAATCCTCCGCCGCGACATAGGCATAGCTCATATTCGACTGCCCCGCGGAAAGCCATACCTCGCCGAACACAATGTTCGACAAGGTGCAAAACGGTATGCCGTTCGCGCTTAATTCGACAGTATACGCGTCAAACGAACCTGCGGGCGAATCGAAGGAAACCGTAAACGTTCCGTCAGCACCTGCAGACGCTTCTCCGCTCGCGGAGACATTTCCGCCCGCGTCTTTCAGTACAACGCTGATACGCGCGCCGGAAGACGCCGTACCGGCAAAGATCGCCTCGGAATTCTGCTGAAAAATCATTCCGTCGGCATAGACGTTATACAGTCGCGCGTCAACCGCCGCGGAAGAAATCACGGCGGGCAGCGTACCGCAGACAAGTATAACGGCAAGCAAAACAGAAAAAAGTTTTTTCATTTCAAACACTCCTTTTTATTTTACATAATTTCATTTTCATACAGGATCTTCGATCCCGATTTTTCAAATGAAAACGGTACGAATTTAAACTCCGAAAACGCGTGCATGAGGTTTTCCTGCTTCTGGATCGGAACATACAGCAGCATGAATCCGCCGCCGCCCGCGCCGAGCAGCTTCCCGCCGAGCGCGCCGTATTTTTTCGCGTCTGTATAAATCTCGTCGATGGTGCTGTTGGAAATGACGGAGGAAAGGCTGCGCTTGAGACGCCAGGATTCATCCAGCAATCTGCCGACGTCGTCGATTTCGCCGGAGCGAAGAATTTTCTCCGCCTCATAAGTCATTTGTTTCATCTCGTGAAGCTGCGCGGTCGTCGTCGGGATATTCTCCTGCTGTTCTTTAGCGACAGCGCCGGAAAAATGCGTAAAACCGGTGAACATCAGCATCAGATTATTCTGAAAACGGCGAATCCGTTCCGTCGACAGATCAAGCGACGCAACGGAAAAACCGTCCGCAGTGAAGCTCAGCCGGTTGAAGCCGCCGAACGCAGAGGCAAGCTGATCCTGCACGCCGCCCGCCTCATGGCAGAGCTCTCGCTCAATATAGATCGCTTCCTTCGCGAGCGTCATTTTATCCGGATATTCGTTTCTCATCGCATGAAGCGCGAACACAAGACCGACGGCGAACGCCGAGCTCGATCCGATCCCCGAGCAGGCGGAGAGATCCGCGTCGTAAGAAAGCTGCAGGCGCTCAACCGGAATATACTTCATCGCCTCGCGCACAAGAGGATGCTCCACTTCGGAGGGCTCGTTGAACCGCTCGATACGCGAATATGTAAACTGGTTCGTATAATCGAAAAAAGGCGGCAGATGACGCGCGGAAACATAACAGTATTTGTCGATTGTAGTGGATAAAACCGTTCCGCCGTATTTCTCATAGTATCCCGCGTAATCCGTTCCCCCGCCGAAGAAGGAAACGCGAAACGGCGTTCTGATAATGATCATCGATCTTCCTCCCAAACAATCCTGTCGACGCCGAGAATCTTTTTCAGCAGCGCGTTATCCATCAAAGCGCTCGAGGCGCGCCGGTCTTTGAAAAACTTTCTGCCCTCAAGCTCCGTCAGCGGTATGACAAGCGACGGATCCGCGCCGATGTTTTTCGCGATCGTCAGCCCCATATCGTATTTTCCGTAACCCCGGTCGCCGCAGACGTTGATCACCGGGGGAAGCGACCCCTGATGCAGAGCAAGACTGACGATGAGCCGCGACGCGTCCCGATAGCTCAATACGGAACGGTACATGCCGTCGATCATTTCGATCGGTTCGTTATTTAAAAGCTTCTGTTTGATTTTATCATAAAAATGCGGTTTTTCATTCAGTGAAGGACCGATCATAAACGGAAAGCGCAGCGCCGTATATCCCGCCGCCGTCACAAGCCTTTCCGCTTCGAGCTTCTGCCTGCCGTATTCGCAGACGGGCTTCGTTTCATCCGTCTCGGCAAAGAGTTTGTCGCCCTGCTCGCCGTAAACGCAGTCGGTGGAGGCAAACAGAAGACGGTCGATCCTGTCGCGAAAGATCTCCAAAAAGCGGATCAGCGCGTCGATATTCGTTTTTCTGCCCTCCGCCGGATGCTCGAAAAGATAATCGACATTGTGCATCGCCGCGAAATAGAACACGGTCAGTCTTTCCTCGCCGCAGAGGCGGGAAAGCTTTTCAAGATCCCCCTCGTCCGTCACGTCGCATACGACGCCGCGCGCGAAGGGCCGCGCGCCGTCTTCCGCAGCCGTTCTGCGGGTAAAGACGATCGTCTCCCCTGTTCTGTTATGCAGTTCGTCGATGACATAACCGCCGAGGAACCCCCCGCCGATAACGATATACATACGATCACCCGTAACTTTTTGAATCTGCGAGCCTTTCGGCGGCGCGGCGAACGCAGTTCTCCGCCGCGGCGTCGCCGGGCAGCAAAACCGCCGCATAGAAAGTGAAAACAGGATATAAGTAAGACGTCTTAGCAAAGTCGTTCTGCGACGCGTTCTTCAAAAGACAGAACACAACGCAGAGGATCGCGGGGATCAGCAGCGCGTAAATGAGCATGAGCCGACGCGCCGCGGGATCCGCCGGGTCGGTTTTCTTTGTTTTCTTTTTCGGCGCGGCGGGAAGCGCTTTCGCCGAAACGAACGAAAGGATCGCAGCGATCAGACAAACGCAGAACGCCGGCAGAATTTTTCGTAAAACGACAAAACCGTCCGTGATCCTTCCTGATGAAAATATACCGAAGACAAAGGCTCCGATGGCACAGAGCGCGGAAAAAAGCAGCGAACCCCACGTCAATACGTCTACTGCCCGCCCGGAGACGCCCGGGAGACTGTTTTCATTTTCGTCCCGCGCAGATATTTCCGGCGCGGCCGTCTTATGCGCAGCGCTCAAGAAAAGCGTCGGCGCGCATACAAAAAACTGAAACGGAAACAATACGGCAAGCAGCGCCGAACCGATAACAGCGCAAACAACCGCCGGAACCGGACGTCGGAAAGCGAGGCAGCAAACGCCCTGCGCGAACGTCGCGGCAAACAGCGCGACGGGAACGGCCCGGGCTCCGCTGCGCAGCGCGGAGAGCAGGAAGAACGCAGAGAACAGAAGGAACACCGCAGTTGTCACAACCCTTTTTTTCATCGCAAGTTCTCCTTCGTTCCCTTAAACCCAATCCGTGGGCGGAATGACGGTCAGAGCGTATACCGCGCAATACAATATACGCCAGAGCGTCGGCACACGCGCCGTGACGCCGCCGAAATAAGCCGCCGCGGCGTCACGCTCCCGATACGCGGCGTAAAGCGTAAACGTAAACAGCGGAAGAACGCTCAGCGTGACGTAACGGCTGTAATCCGTCGAAAAGACCATTCCGAAAACAAGCGTTATGAAAAACGCGGCTCCCGCCGTAATATACGCGAGTTTTCTGAGAAAAGACCGGTTCCGGCCGACGCCTTTGAACACAAAACCGAGAAGCAGCGCCGCAAGAGGAGAAACAAGAAGCAACAACGCTATGCGGCCCGGCAGGACCTGCCAGCCCGCTTTGTCAAGCAGCGCGGCGTTCCAGCGGATCTGGTTCCTCACGGCCGCCAACGCTTTTATGATAATACCGCCGCCCGACGCGTCGATCGGGGTATAACCCGATTCCGCCACGCGCTCGACCGTTTCGCCGGAGCCGTAGAACACATAATCGAAATAGGACGTTACCTCCGCGCCGCGGCTCTTCAGGATCGCGTCAAATTCCGACATGGAATAGACGAGATTGTTTTTTTCATTCAGCAGAAGATACAGAAACAGCGCTGCGGCCGCCGCGAGCGACAGCGCGCCGACTGACGCGAGCAGCGTTTTTTCTCCCTTTGTTCCGCATTCCGTGAGTTTATACAGCAGAATCACCGCGAAGAACGGGATCGCGCACAGCAGCGCGGAAAAATGCGTCAGAATGCAGAGCGCGGGCAGAGGCAGGATCAACAGATACAGGTATTTATTCGACAGGAAGAACAGGAACAGCAAAGCGAAAATCAGCCAGTAAAAATCCACAAAGCCCGGTTCGCTCGCGTAAATCGCGAAACTCGCGGGGCCGGTCAGAAACAAAAACAATAAAAGAAGCTCCCCATCGCGGGGGCGCTGCAGCGCGTCGCGAAGTCTTTTTCCCAGAAGCGCGGCGACGCCGGCAAAAAACAGCATGAGCAGAGCCGCATCAAATACCGAAGCCGCGGCGGGCGACGGTTCCCGGACAAAAAACGAAAAGACAGCGCCGGGCAGCAGTTTTGAACAAAAGCCCATACCGAAATCCACGACATGAAACGCGTAGAGCGAAGCGCTGACCCACGGCAGGGAAAAACCGCAGACCGCCGTGAGGGAGTACGCGACAAGAAATGCAAAAATCCCGGCTGAATACTTCAACGGGCCGCCGATTCTGTTTTTCGTCATAACCGCCGTCCCCTTTTAAAGATATTTCTGTTCGATCTCCTTTGTATGATAGATCGTTCTGCCCTTACGGCGACCGAACCATACAACGGCTTTCGCGTATTCTTCGATCGTCGCATAGTATTGATCGGGCGTGACGCAAAGTCGGTTCGCAGTCTTCTCAAGAGGAAGATAATCACCGAGAATAATGCGGTCGAAATATGAATTCAGGTCATATTCAAAATCACGCGTCACAGCGGCGTCTCCCGGTTTTCTCAGAATCATACGCGAATACGCATAAATCTCTTCAAACAATTCCGTCCCGATCTCAAATTGTTTTAGATACGGCAGAATCTCATCAAAGCACCGGTCGATCTCATCGATGAACTCAAGAAAAGCGCCCTCTTCGAAAAACCAGGTGATATTGCCGAATTTAATATTATGAAACGTCCAGTCGCCGGAGAAGGAATCGTCGTATTTCTCTTTGAAGGAATGCCATAAGCGGCTGAGCTTTCCGTCGCCTGCCATCAGAAATTCAAGCAGACCGTTATAGAAATCATAATACGAGCAGATATTCTCTTTATAAAAATATATCGCGAAAAATCGCAGAATGCCGAGGCTGTGGAACGTCTGCAGACAGACGGAAAACAGATTCGCCGCGGTCCAGTCGTCCGGCGGCATGGAATCGGTCGAACGGATGATATAGGAGTATTCCTGCACCTCGTCTTTCTTTTCGGGGGCGGAATGAATGTGGTTGAACTCCACTTTTATCACGTTGATGCCGTATTTTTTGATATATGCGGGCTCCGACATTTCCGCGTTCGGGAGCATCTCGCAATTATACACGCTCAGCGAGTTATGTTGGCCGCTCTCGAGTATCTTGCACATGCCGTAACAGAAGCTGTCGCGCGTTTCGCCCGGAAGGCCCATGATCAGCTCCGAATAAGCGGGAATGCCTGCCTCGTTGTATTTGCGCAGCAGTGCCGAGAAATGCTCCATGGTCAGATTCTTCCGACCGATGTTTTTCAGCGCCTGCGGCGAGAGCGTCTGATACGCCATCGTGGCGCCCTTATCCATACCGACCTCGTTGAGAGCCTTGCAGATGCGAAAAACTCTGTCGGCGCTGTTTTTCTCGTAGCAGACGCGGAACGCCTCGGGATAACCGTATTTTTTCTTTGCCTCGATCAACGCAAGAGTGATCTCATAATCCCGCTCGTACATTCCGAAATTGGAATCCCCGCAGAAAATATAGCCGATATGATTTCTGCCCAGCCAGTCGATCTCCGCCTTGATCTTGTCCATAGAGAAAAAACGCATCCGTTTGCCGTTCACCCAGTCGCAGTAGGAACAGTGATACGGACATCCCCGATTTGTTTCAAGCACAGCGAGAAATTCTCTGCCGTTATTCTCCGCCATGATCTTATCGAACACGCCGGAAAGATAGGGGGACGGATAATCCGACGGGTCGCCGGGCTCGGCGACGGGGTTGCAGACGATACCGTCGTCTTTGCGATAAACGATCGAGGGGATCTGCTCTAATCTATCGGCGCCGTCTTTCAGCGCAAACAGAAGCTTTGTAAAAATATCCTCACCCTCGCCGGGAAGAAGGTAATCGATATAGGGCTCGCTTTCAAGCAGCTCTCCGTTTGCACGAACGCTGTGTCCGCCGAAGACGATATAACAAGCGGGGTATTTTTCCTTTACCATACGCGCAAGGGTCTTGTTGTATTCCATATTCCAGACGCTTGCGGAAAACGCGACAAGAAAAGGATCTTTCATTTTATCCAGCGCGGAAGCCAGTTTTTCTCTGTAATAAATAATATCCGGGAATGCGTATTCCGCCTTCAGCTCGAGATAACGAAGCGCGTTCGCGATCAGCGTACCTGCAGCATAAGGCAGATA